>SKLD01000515.1 GCA_007123395.1 Opitutales bacterium | reverse complement strand
TCCGGATCGATCACCACGATGCGATACCGCTCCGCCTTGTAGTTAGTCAGCGTATACGCAAGACCGTCGGCAAAGCCGAACACCCAAAAGCGCGCCAATCCGTCCGGAACGAGGGGACGCAACTCCGGAGCGGCGGGATCGTCCGCCGCTTCGAGGTCAGCGAAGAGGAGCCCGTTGGTCAGATTTCCTCTCGCCTCGCTCACAATCAAGTAGCGCCCCGTCTCATCGGTGCCCGCCCCGACGAAGAGCCGGGGGTCGTCGGGCCGCTCATAAACGACGGGATCGTCCGCCGGGTCAGAGCCGAGCGCATGGTAGTGGATGCGCCCGAGTTCGTTGCGCGCGTCGTACTCGCGCCCCGCCTCCGGCGGATCGTAGCGGCGGTAGTAAAACCCCGCCCCGTCCCCGCGCCACGCCAGACCGCCGAACTTAGACCAGCGGATCACAACCGGCAGGTCTTCGCCTGCCTCGAGATCGCGCACCCGCCATGTGCGCCAGTCGGAGCCTCCGTCGCTCACGGCCCAGCCCATGTATCGACCGTCCGGCGAAAACCCGATTCCCGCGAGGGAAACCGTGCCGTCCTCCGAAAACGTGTTGGGGTCGAGGAGCACGGTCTCGTCCCCCAGCTCATCGGTGTCCGAAAGATAGACCACACTGTGCGGCTGGAGACCGCTGTTGATCGAAAACACAAAGCGGTCGCCGACCCAGTGCGGCAGGCCGTAGCGCGGCGAATCCCACAACTCGCGCAGACGCGCCGCCACGGCGTCGCGCTCCTCCAGCGTCGCCGCGAAGTCATTCCACAACGCCTCCTGTCCGTCCAACCACGCCTGCGTGGCCTCGCTCGCCGTCTCCTCCAGCCAACGGTAGGGATCGGCCACGGCCACGCCGTGAAAGACATCCACGACGTCACCGCGCGACGCTTCCGGATAATTCATCGCCTTCATCGGAGCGAGGCAAAAGAGTAACGCCGCGAGGGCAAGGATTGTCTGCTTTGAGTCCACGACCTCCAAAGTGAGAGCACTTTGTGGAAAATCAAGCGCGGGCCGCGACTTGGATCACGCACCGTACGCCGTCGCAGGCACCACCTACCCACCGTAGCACATACCGCGAAGTTTCGTGCTCCGCACGAATGCGGCACACGCCGCGGCAGCCGACGGGCTCTTTCGCCAAACTTTACACGGACGGGAATTTTCCTTTAGCCTCACGTCCATTCGTTTACCTAAGCGTTCCTGCCCGAAGACATGCCGCCAATGCCGACCACGCAAAACACTGAAACCGCCGCGCTGCGGCTTGATGCCGCGATCAACACGCTGGACGGTCGCATTCGCGGGATTCGTCGGTTCCTTCATGCTCATCCCGAGCCCTCGGGCGAGGAATTCCAGACGACGGCCTACCTTGCTGAACTGGCACAGGACGCTGGGCTCAACTTCCGCATACCGCGTTCGGGACGCGGCCTTATCATCGACGCCGGGGCATCCGTGGCGCGACGGCGGTTTGCTTTCCGGGCCGATATCGACGCCCTGCGTATCCATGACGAGAAGTCCGTCGTATACCGGTCGCGCGCCACGGACCGAATGCACGCTTGCGGCCACGACGCCCATACGGCGATGGCGGCGGGCGCCGTCCTTGCCCTTGCGGAATGCGCGGAGACGCTGCCGCCCGGTTTCGCCTGGCGTGCGGTCTTCCAACCGGAAGAAGAGAGTGCAACGGGTGCTCTCGCCATGATTGAGGACGGTGCCGTGGAGGGAATCGACGCAATCATCGCGCTGCATGTCGACCCGACGCTCGCCGCAGGTGAAATCGGTTACCGTCACGGCGCGCTAACCGCAACCTGTGAGGAGTTTCACGTCACCATTGAAGGCCGTGGCGGCCACGGCGCACGTCCGCACACAACGGACGATCCCGTGCCTGCCGCCGCGCTGGCGGTGCAGATGATCTACTCACTCGTGCCGCGCGCGGTCGACGCGCGCTCTCCCACTGTTGTCTCCATCGGCATGATCGAAGGCGGCGTGAACCCGAACGTCATCCCCAACGAGGTTGTGCTCCGCGGTACGATCCGGACCATCGAACCCGGCGGTGAAGACACCGTGCGCGCCCGAATCGGTGAGATACTGAGGGGTATTGAGCAAGCCGCGAACGTGCGCTGCCGCATCGACACGCCCTACCGCATCGGCGCGGTGCGTAACGACTTGACCGTAACCAACCGCTGCCTCAAAGCCGCCCGCGACCTTGTCACGGGAGACAATCTCGTGCCCGTCGCACGACCGAGCATGGGCGGCGAGGACTTCGCGCACTACCTCGACCATGCGCCGGGCTGCATGCTCCGCCTTGGTGTGGGCTTCCCCGGCGAACCGGTGCGGCACCTGCACAGCAACACCTTTGACATCAACGAAGACGCGCTTTCCCTCGGCGCGAAGGTCCTCGTACGGTCACTCCTCGAGTTGCACACAGGCGCGGGCGAAGATGAAAACAATCTCTGACCCGGCCCTCGCCACCGCCTTGCCATGAAGTAAGGGAACCGCAGGATAGCAGGGATGTTTGAGTCCATCACGAGCGTCCGGAATCTCCGCGTGAAGCATCTTGTACGGTTGCGCGAGAGTTCCCACCGAAAGCGGCAGGGTCGTTTCCCGGTGGAGGGGCGGCGGGAGGTGGAGCGGGCGCTGGGCACAGGCTGGCCCGTGGAAACATTGTATTTTTGCCCGGACTACTTCACGCGCGAGGATGCCTACGGAATGGTGGAGGCAGCGGACAAGGCCGGGGTCGAATGTATTCTCATGGGCAAAGCGCCCTTCGCCAAAGCGTCATTGCGGGAGAGCCCGGACGGATTCCTCGCTGTGGCGCGAACGCGGACACCGTTGCTCGATGAACTGGCCACGGGCACTCCGCCGCTGCTTCTCGTCGCGCAAGCGATCGAAAAACCGGGCAATCTCGGCGCTCTGCTCCGCACGGCGGACGCTGCTGGGGCGGATGCCTTCATCACCTGTGACCCGGTTGCCGACCTCTGCAACCCCAACGCAATCCGCGCCTCACAGGGTTCGTTTTTTCATGTCCCGACCGCCGCCGCCACAACAGGGGCCTTGAAGGCATGGCTCGGGCGGCGGGGTATCCGTGCGGTCATGACAACTCCGGAAGCGGAGCGGACCCTCTGGGAGGCCGATCTCACCGGACCGGTGGCCATTGTCGTGGGCGCGGAATCAAAAGGTCTTGCTCCTGAATGGCTGGACGGAGCGGGAACGTCCGTGCGCCTGCCCATGCGCGGCCTTGCGGACAGCCTCAACGTCAACACCGCCGCTGCCGTATGTCTCTACGAAGCCATGCGCCAGCGCGGAGCGTCACAATAAAGGCGCGGGCAGTCCCGTGCGGGAGCACGACGCGGCATGCACCGGACAGAAAATCGACCGCACCTCAGCTCGGCAGGCTGCCGGGCTCGGGAAGACGAATGGGACTGGTGTCGACATCGCGCTCCCTGAGGACGTCGGCGAGGCGGCCGACGAGATCGCGGCGGCCCGGCGTGAAGAGAAAGCGGTCGCTCCCCAACTCGTCGTGCAGTCGCTCGAGCAGGCTGTAACTCGGGCGGCGCATCTCGAGAAGCTGGGAGACGTGCTCCGTGATGGCGATGGACTCTCCGAGGTCCAGCTCCAACTCAACGAGGCGCGCAAGCGCGGCCTCGTTCTCGCCGTCGCGGTTGACGGCCTCGGTGAAGAGCCGCCGCGCTTCCTCGATGCGGCCCATTTCGGCAAAGCGCTGGCCGACACTGACAAGGATGGACGGGGTCGTGCGGTCTGAGTCCATGAACTCCCGCAGGTAGACGCGCCCCAGTTCCTCGTTGCCCACGCCGTAGTAAGCAATAGCCCGCATACTGGCGAAGACACTCTCGTATTCGCGCAACCATGCGGGCTGTTCGCGCGCCAACTCGTTGCAGAAGCGGATGCCCGCCTCATAACTGCCGGCGGTGACATGGGCCTCGATGAAAAGCAGCCCGAAGAGTGCGATGCTATGGTTATTTTCGAGAGCGGTCTCGTAGACACGGCGGGCCAGCGCGATATCGCCGGCGTCGGTCGCGAACTGCGCGAGGGCCGCCATGGCACGCTCCTCACTACGGAATTGACGGGCGATTTCGAGCGCCTCGCGCCGCGCGCGCGCCTCGCGCCCCGACTTATGGTGGATGTTCAGGAGGTCAAGGCGCGGCTGCCAGTCCAGCGGATTGCGGAAGCTGCGGTCCAAGGCGATGTCAGCGGCTTCGGAAAAGCGCTCTTCTTCAACGAGAATGCGCAGAAGCGTCGTATAGACCGGTTCGATCGGCTGGTCGCGGAAAGCCCGCGTGAAGTTGGTGAGTAGTTCGACGGACTTATCGACCTTGCCCACCCGTTGCAAAAGCCGGCCGGCAAGCGTGATGCCCTCGATATTGCGCCAAAGGTCGTTTTCCTCGAAAAAGCGGATGGCCGTGTGGTAATCGCCGCGCATGAGCGCCGCGCGCATACCGGCGAGGGCAAAGATCGTGCGAATATCATTGGGCACGTCCTCGCGCTCAAGAACTTCCTTGGCGAAGGCAACGACCCGCTCGTCCTGCTTCTCCTGCAACAAAAGCTGGATGTAAAGGCGCTGGTAATCGAGATCGTCCCGCGCGTATTGGAGTCCGCCCTCGAGGATCTCAAGCGAAAGATCGCTCCGGAAGCCGGCATACACCCGTGCAAGGAGCAGACGCCCCTCGGTGTTGCGCGGCGAGCGCGCCACCCCCTGACGGGCGAGGCGCAAGGCGCGCTGGACGTCACCCTCTTCCACGCGCAGAAGCGCCTGCTCGATCTCGTAATCGCCCTGCGCCTCGCGCACGGCGTCACGCCGCACCGGGAAGAACATCATGTCGACATACGAGACTTCCTCAAAGTCACGCACTTCGCGGAAGAAAAAGTAGAGCGCGGTCGCCACACTGAACCAACCAACGAGAACAAGCGCGACAAAGAGCATCGCGAGACGCCCCCAGAGGAGCTGAATGCGGACGGTTCCGCGCTCGGTGGGAACGCGGCGGGCAAAGCCCAGCCAGGTGACGGTGCCCGCGGGCTTGGCCGGTGCGGCCTTCGGTTTGGGTCTGTCTTTGGAATCCATAGGTCGGTCGTTTCCGAGGGGAAGGAAAGTGTGAAAAATCAGTGAGTTTGTCGGGCAGAATGCCTGCCTCTCCCGGCGAATGTCAATGCTGCCCGAGCAATCGACCGCCGAATTGGCAGGATTTCGAAGAGCCCGCTGGTCAATCCGTAAAATCCGTAGGCGGTTCGTCTTCTTCCGGTTCGTCGAGACGGCGCAGGCGAGCCTCGATGACGCGGGTTTCGTCCACCTCCGTCACGCGGATGAGAAGTCCGTCGACGCGCACCTCCTCGCCCTTTTCCGGGATTCGCCCCAACCGCGTGGTGATCAGCCCGCCGATCGTCGAGACCTCCTCGTCGTCGAGTTCCACGCCGAAGCGCTCCGCAATCTCGTGGATGAGGGCGAGGCCGGAGACGACGGACTCGCCGGGATCGGCACTCTCTTGGATCAAATCCTCCTCCTCGGCGTCGAACTCGTCGCGGATGTCGCCGACGATGATCTCGAGAATACGCTCAAGGGTGAGGACCCCCTCGGTGCCGCGGAACTCATCAATGACAAGCGCCATGTGCATTTTGTGCGCAAGGAGTTTGGCAAGGGCGCTCTCCAAAGTCTCCTCGCCGTCGATGCGGATGATGTCGCGCCGGAGCTTGCGCAGGTCGAGCCGCGAGGGATCGCCCGCGTAGCGGAAGAGGTCCTTGATGTGGAGCAGCCCGATGCAGCGGTCGAGGTCGCCGTCGCAAAGCGGGTAGCGGGTGTGCCCCGCCGAACGGGCCAAGCGCAGGTTTTCCTCCACGCCGAGGTTGACATCCACGTAGACGACTTGTTTGCGGGGCAGGATGACATCGTCGACGCGCAGTTCGCGGAGGCGGAGCGTGTTCTTAAGGATGCGTTGGGTGACATTGGCGGGCGGAGCTTCCTCGCCCGGCGGACCTTCCAAGCCTTCGATTTGCGCCTCGAGGTCGAGTGCGTCGAGCGTCTCGACGGCGTCACGCGACAGCCCGCAGGCCCGCAGCAAGCCGCCTGCGGTGTATTCGAAAGCGCGCAGCACCGGCCCCGCCGCCCAAGAGAGAAGCAAAGTGGGCAGAAGGGCGAAAGAGAGCGCGCGGCGCGGGTGCGCGAGACCAAGAATGCGCGGCGTCGACTCCGCCACGACAAAGTGGAGGGCGACGGCGAGCAAAAACGCAAGCAGGGCGGAACCGAAGGTCTCGACACCGAAGGCGGCGCGTTCCCCCGCGGCGAGCGCGGCACGCGCAAGCGGGAAAAACGCGAGCGCGTAGCCGAGGGTGCAAACGAGGATACCCGCGCGCATGGCCTGTACCGCGCGATGCGGATTATCGATGACCGGGCGGTAGCGGGTGTTGCCGCGCAGTTCGTCAAGCAGGGCCGGGTTGAAGTGGCTGAAGCGCAGGCGCAGGAGACCGTATTCGCCGGCCACGAAAAGCGCGTTGAGTGCGAGAAAAAGGAGGATGCCGATCACATACGGCAACGGATCCTGCATGAGCGGATTCACGCGCTACGTCCGGTTGGATTGCATCACGCTCTCCAGCGCGCCGAGGAAACGCCGGTTCTGTGCCTCTGTGCCGACGGAGACCCGCAGATAGTCCGGCAAGCCGTAGTTGGCCACCGGACGCACAATGACGCCCGCCGCCTGGAGATCGCGCGCCACCTCCGCCGACCGCCCGCCGATACGCGCGAGCGTGAAGTTCGCCTCGCTGCGCACGCTCTCCACACCGAGGGCGGCAAGGCCCTTTTCCAACTGGAGTTGCCCGGCCATGTTGCAGTGGCGGCTCTGGTCGACAAAGGCGGTGTCGTCGAGGGCGGCGAGGGCCGCTGCCTGCGCCACGTTGCCCGTGTTGAAGGGCGGACGCACGGCGTTGAGCGCGTCCGCGAGATCGGGAGTTGTATAGGCGTAACCGATCCGCAGACCGGCGAGCCCGTAAATCTTGGAAAACGTGCGCGTGCATACCACCTTCCGGCCCTCCGCAATGAGGGGTCGCAGGTCGGCGGGGCGGGACTGGTATTCGGCGTAGGCCTCGTCGTAGCAGAAGACGACATGGTCGGGCAGGCTGCGGGCGAACTCGAGCACCTCGCCCGCGCCCAGCGCCGTGCCTGTGGGATTGTTCGGATTGGGCAGAAAGACGAGGCGCGTGTGGTCGGTCACCGCCGCGAGCATTGCCGCCGGGTCGTGCACGAGGTCCGGCATGGGCGTCTCCACCGCCTTGCCGTCGCGCAGGAGCGTGGCGATCTTGTAAGAAATGAAGGCATGCGCCCCCATCACGACCTCCACACCCGGCTCCACAAACAAATCACAAAGGCGGTAGAAGATTTCGTTGGATCCGGCGGCGAGAACGATCTGCCGCTCCTCCATCCGCAACCGTCCGGCGAGCGCGCGGATGAGGAAGTAGCCGGCGTTGTCCGGATACAACCATGTATCGGCAAGAGCGCGCCGCGCCGCCTCGAGAGCCCGCGGGCTCGGCCCGAGCGGATTCTCGTTCGAGGCCAGCTTCACCACCTCGCGCGGGTCGAGGCCGCACTCCCGCGCCACAAGTTCAACGGGTTTGCCGGGCTGATAGACCGGAAGCCGCTTGACGGCGGCCCTCATCAAATCGGAGATTTGCATTGAAAAGACGTGGGCATTTCTCCACGCCCCGCGCATCCTTGCAAGGGAATTCAAAACGTGAAAAACCGACCCGCAAACGCGCCCAGGCGCCTCCTTTGCCTACCGGAAGACCGGGGGGAGGCTGCCGCCAACATGGCCCTCGACGTCTGGATGCTTCGTGCCGCCGGAGCACACCCGGAGGCCGTTGCCCTCTTCCGCGCCTACGGATGGAGCGGATCCGCCTTTACCTTCGGCCAGTCACAGCGTTGGGCCGACATAGCCGCGCGTGTTGAGGCAATCACCGGCGCAAGCCCTGAACCCCCCGCTCTCGTCCGCCGCCCCACGGGAGGCGGCCTCGTCGACCACCGCGACGACTGGACCTACGCCCTCGTCTTTCCCGCGCACAGCGCGCCTGCGGCAGAGCGGCCCGCCGCTCTCTACGCGCGCGTGCACCGACTTCTCGCGGCGGCCCTCGCCGAAGCGGGCGTGGCCGCCCGGCTTAAGGTCTGCCCGCCCCCCGGGGAATGCTCCGAGGAGGTTGACCGGAGCGCCTCCGCCGGGCCTTCTGTCTGCTTCGAAGAGCCCGTGCCCGGCGACCTTCTCGACCCTGCGACCGGTGCCAAAATAGCGGGCGCGGCCATGAAACGCACGCGCGACGGTGTCCTCCTGCAAGGGAGTGTCGTGGCCGGGGCGCTCGCCTCCCCCGCCGCGCGGGAGGCGCTGCGCGATGCCTTTGCCGCCCGGTTCGCACAAAGCTTCGGTGCCGCGACCGATACGCTGGCACAGCCGCCCGAAAGCACGTTGGAGCCGCTGCGCGCCACGTTTCGGTCGGCGCCCTGGAACCGGCGCCGCTGATCACTTGCTGCTCTGCCGGAAATACACCGCGCGTTGGAAAAACGCGGGAACAAATATCAACCCCGGGGATCCTCAACCGCCCGATACCTCGCCCGCGAACGCGCCGCCGCCAGCAACCACCGCTTCGGGATCACCCGCGATTTCAAATGATACATCGATGACCCGTCATTAAGTTTTATTATGATTTCTCCCATAATGCATCAATAAGGTCAGTTATCGAGCATGTTCGTGCAAAACACAAGTTTAATTTCTTCGAGAAACTTGAGAAATATCCGAAGACTTAGTGGTGCTCGTCAGTTTTCCTGCTGCATTGAACGAGCGGGGCTCTTCGGTCATTGGCTCCTGCTTGGCGAGCGGCGGCAGGGTGCGCGGCACGGTTGTTTTCCGCGAAGTGCTCACGGGGTCCGGGCCGCGCGGCAGGCGCATGAGTTTCATTCAAGAAGATGTTACTCTCAAGAGATGTAACGCACACGCCGGAAAGACTGTGCGGGCGGAATTTTCTTGAGGCAGTTTCGATTCGCGCCGATGAAAACTCACGCAGCGCCCGCAAAGTGAGCTGCCCTGTCACTCTCAAATCAACGAGGAGGGCGGCAAGGGGCTGAGCCGGCGGCCATTCTGATCTCGGGAAGAGGCCGTGTGGCGCCCGCCGCCCGACGCACCTCAATAAGCCGGATCCTGAATTCCCGCGCGGCCCACACGGATGTTGTCCGCCGGTCGGGCGTCGGTGATGCCTGCCGGAGGCAGGATCTCCGCCCGCATCGTCAGGCCTTCTTTGTGGGCGAGCTGCGCCATGTTCACAAGCGAGCGCAGCGCGTGGACTTCACCGACGGACAAATCCACACGCTCGTCGGCCACCAGAATGTCACCGAGAAACAGCCGCGCGCGCGCTCCCGAGACTGGTTCGGTGCCGCGGTTTTGAAAGCCCACGGAAAGCACGACGGTATCCCGGGAAGCACCATCGCCGCTAAACGAAAAATCCGTCACGGCGAGGTCGTGGATCCCCGGCTGGTTGCGTCGCTCCATACGGGCGACATCAATCCGCCCCGCCCCGTGATAAGCGTCCCGTCCCGGAGCCCCGAGGTCGTTGCTCGCGCTCTCGACAACTGCACGCACCTCCCGCGGTGTGAGCGCCGGTTCCAGGCTTAGTAACCGCGCCACCGCACCCGTCACCAGCGGAGCCGCTGCCGACGTTCCGCCAAGGCTCACATATTCGCCGTCGAGCCAACCCGAGGGCAGTCCGTAGCCCGGTGCCACCATGTCCACCTTGCCGAAGTTCGAGAAAGGGGCACGGCGGTCCCGCGCGTCCACCGCCGCCACACTGAAAACATCCGTATAGGCAGCCGGAAAGACAGCACCCTCCACCCCGTCATTGCCCGCCGCCGCCACTATCGTGACGTTCCGTGAAAGCGCGAAATCAACAGCCGCGCGCAAGACCGAAGAATCGCTCCGCGTACCAAGCGAAAGGTTGATGATGTCCGCGCCCTCGTTGACCGCCGTGATAATACCCTGCGCGAGGGTAAAGCTGTCGCCCGTGCCGTCATTATGGAGCACCCGCAGGCTCAGCACATCCGCTCCGGGCACCATTCCGGTGTCGAATTCGTCGCGCGCCAGAAGGTGATAGACAACCGCCGTTCCGTGCCCGTTGTCGTCGATACCGCCGCGGCTCGGGTCGAGGAGATCCATCGACCGGATGCGCGCGCCCTCAAGCGCTGGATGGTTCCCCACACCGGTGTCGAGCACGGCGATCCGCACGCCCTCTCCCCATGTGCCGTTGTCCTCCGGCACACCGAGAAAACGCAGCACACCGCTCTCAAAACCCACCAGTTCACCCCCGAAAAAGTCAGGTTGTTCGTCATCCCCGACGAGCGGCGGGATCGTCACGCGGAAGTTCCCTTCCATCTCGTAACCAGCCTCGGCAAACCGCCGCAAATCCGCCGCGCTGCCGCGCAACCGCGCCATGCCCAGCTCATCAATGACGCCGACCAGTTCGAGCCCGAAGTCCTCTGCCAAGTCACGGAATGATTCGATATCGCGTAGGTGGTCCAGCAAAACCACGGCCTCACCGGGAAGGGCGTCGGGACCGAAATCGAGGCCGCCACTTTGCGGCACTGCCCAAGTGTCTCCCCACGCGCGGAGTCGCGGAGAGGCAAAAGACCGCTCCTCGTCAACCGCCGATCGCTCCCCGGAGTAGTCCGGTGAAACGCGCGGCGGCAGCACAATGAGGAGGACGAAAAATAAGAACGTCCCCGCAATCATCAATCCGGCTGCAACCCATCGAAACATCGAATAGGCAAACAGCTTACAGGGACTTCCGCGCCCGTCAACAATGCTTCGCGCGGAAACAGGGGGGCAGCGCTTCAAACTTGCTTCGAGGGGTGCCTGCCCTTCTCCTCGAATCCTGAACGGCGCCGGACCGCCCCGGCGGGCGACCCGCGCCGTTTTCCGATTCATGCCGCGCATCCCGTTTCAACTCAAGGCCCTTGGCGTCACTGCCGCCATCTTCTTCTTTTGGTGGCTCGGGCCGGCCGTGATCCAGAGCTTCACGCGCGCCTCCTTTTTCGAATTTCAGGCCCCCGCCCTCGCCGGCGCCAGTCACCTGCGCGACCTGCGTGAATACTGGGGCACCCGCGCGCGCTCGAAGGACGACCTCATCCGCGCGGGTATCGACCTCGCCCGCCTCAACGCCGCCTATGAAGTACGCAACCAACAGTTCGAAGCGCTTCAGCGGGAAATCGAGGGACTGGAGGCACTCCTCGGCATGCCGCCGCAGACCGAGTTCCGCGAGGAGGTGGCCCGCGTCGTCCGGCGCGATTTCAACACATGGTGGCACCGCCTCACTATCCGCAAGGGCCGCGTTCACGGTATTGAGGTGGGCAACGCCGTCATCTATCGCCACGGCGTCGTGGGTCGGATCGTCGAAGTCAACGCCTATGCCTCCGTCGTGGAACTCGCCTCCAGCCCGTCCTTCCGCGTCGCCGCACACTTCGAAGGCGATCCACGCCCCGTCCAATACCAAGGCCGCTTGCACTCCGTCTTCACCACGCCGCGCGGGGTCGTCTCCAATGTGCCCGCCGACATCGAGGCGGACCTCCGCAACCCGCGCCGCCTCGTCTCCTCGCGCCTCGGCGGCGCCTTTCCCGACGGCATAACCATCGGCACCGTCTTCCGCCTCGAACAAAGTCCCGACGGTCTTTTTCAATCCGGCACCGTGCGCCTGAGCGAGCAGCTCCTCTCCCTCCGCGAAGTCACCGTCCTCGTCCCCTACCGCCCGGAAAATGACGCCGCCGGGCGCTGACCCAACCCCTCCATGTCCCGAGCCGCTCCCGTCTTCTGGGTCTTCGTCTTCAACGCCCTCCTTCTCGCAGGCATGATCGAGGCCAACCACATCCTCGCCCCTTATGGCGTCAGCCTTCACCTCCACGTCCTCCTCGTCCTCTTCGCAGGGCTCTACCTTCGCATCCTCCACGGGGCCGTCATCGCCCTGCTCCTCGGCAGCATGCTCGACGCCCTCGATACCCCGGGCTTCGGGCCGCTCCTCCTTCTCATCACCGCTCTATGGACCGGTGCCGTCTACCTGCGCCCGCGCATCCGCCGGCAAGTGACCTTCCAGATCCGCATGTCGGCCCTCGGTCTCCAAGCCGCTTTCCTCGCCGCCGCAACCGTCTTCTTCGGCCTCGGCTCGATTGCCATCGCCGCTTTCTGGCAACGCCTCGCCATCGACGCCGCCCTCTCCCTCGCCCTCGTCACCTTCCTCGCTCCCCTCTGGCTCCGCCTGCAGATTCGCCTCCTCGAAACCTTCCGCTGGGATATCGCCGCGGAACGCCCGGAAGGATGAGGGCGAATGCGCCGCAAAACTCCCAACCACCCAAAAACCATCGCAACTTCCTTCAGATTAAATTTCTTAGAAAAAATGCTGGAGATCTTAAACAGATGGGCACAATAATCGCTCTTTACCACAACCAATTTTCTTGAAGAAATTTGGCTTGTGTTTGGTTTTGGGAGGCTTCAGTGTTTTTCCATTATGGGTGAAATCAGAATAAAACGTGAGGACGGACCGGCGGTGCACCATGTGACATCGCGGGTGATTCAGAAGCGGCGCTTGCTGTTGGAGGGGCAGCGGGAGGTATGGGTGGCGGCGCTGCACCGTGCGGCGGAGTTCAGCGGGGTGGAGGTGATCACCTACTGTGTGCTGGAGACGCACTTCCATATTCTAGTGCG
>SKLD01000477.1 GCA_007123395.1 Opitutales bacterium | reverse complement strand
TACGCTTGGGGTGCAGGGTCACGGCCGCCGCGCGCTGACCGAATTTTCCCGAGTCGAGAAGCAGGACGGTGCGACGTGCGATTGCAGCAAAGGCACGCTTCACTTCGATCTCAAGCGGATTCGGATCGGTCGGTCCGAGTTCGGCGTCGAAGGCGGTGGCCCCCAGAAAGCACACGTCGGCGTGTAGACGGGCAATTTCGCGAAGGGCCTCCGCGCCCGTAAGGTTGCCGGATACGGGACTCAGCCAACCCCCGATCAGTCGCAGAGGCAGTCGCGGACGCAGCAACCGCGCCTGTTGCGCCACCGGCAGGCTGTTCGTCAGCAGGGAAACCCGCTCCTCCGGTAAATAGGGCAAGACCGCCGCCACCGTCGTGCCGCCTTCGAGGACAACGACCGCGCCCTCTTGCACAAAGCGCTCCGCCGCCTCCGCCGCAATATCCTCCTTGCGCGAGCGCGCCTCGCCTTCCTTGCGCTCGAAGCGCAGTTCCGTCGCTGCCCCCAGCGCCCGCGCCCCACCGCGCACCCGCCGCAGGAGCCCCAACTCCGCGAGTACGCGCAGATCCCGCCACACTGTCATCGGTGTGACCCCTAGGGCGGGAGCGATCTCCCCCACGGAGAGAAAGCCGCGCTCGTTCAACCAGGCCAGGAGGCGTTGGTGGCGGTCGGCGGTCATTGCCGGTGGTCGTCGCTCCCCGCGACAGTGCGCCATAAGTCGGCATGATTGTGCCGCCGGGCGAGCGCTTCCGGGAGACAACCGGAGGCACGGGGGGTCTCGTATTGCTCAAAGTGGGCGGCAAGAGCTTGATCAAGAGAGCCGATCACCTCCGCGAAGGTCGGATCATCGATGCGGTTGGTGGTCTCGCGCGGATCGCCCGCCAGATCGTAGAATTCATCCCCGTAAGCGGGTCCAAACGGATGAGGAAAGCGCCGGATGAGTTTGGCCGTGGCAGAGCGGGCCATGCGGTTGGGACCGTATTCGCAGAACTGGATGTCCCTCCATAGATGGGCCGGATCGCTCACAAGCGGGCGGAAACTGCGACCGGGGGAACCCTGCCGCCCGGTGATTGCATCCACATCCGCCGCACCATAGTCGAGAAGGGTGGCAAAGAGGTCGCAATGGTCGACCGGTTGGGGAACCACCCGCGCCTTTTCCAGACCGCCCGGCGGGCGCAGGAGCAGCGGCACATGGATGGATTCATCGAGAAAGTTCGGGGGCAGCGTGGCGTTCCCCTTAGTGTGCAGGCCATGGTGGCCATTCATGTGGCCGTGATCGGAGGTGTAGACAATCAGGGTGTCGTCGAGCAAGCGAAGGTTTTCCAGCTCGGCGACGAGACGGAGCATCTGCTGGTCGATATTCTCAACAGCGGCGTAGTAAGAGGCGAGTTGCTTCCGCCGGTCCGGTTCGTCGGGATCAAAGGGGGCCACCCGCGCATGACCGTGGCAGGCCCGCGCACCCTCGCGCGGAATGTCGGCAAAGGCAGCTTCGCGGTAATGATGTTCCAACGGAGCGGGTTCGCCCGCGTGGGGCGTGTGGGGGTTGGTGTACCCCACGAAAAGAAAGAAGGGGCGCTCGTCAGCGGGATCCTCCCGCAGGAAGCGCAGCGCGCGGTCCGTCAAAAAGGTCTCCTGATGCCCGAAGGCTTCCACCTGCTCATCGCCATCCACAAAACTCTGGCTCGCGAAACTGGCGTTGGTTCCGCGCAGGCTCGTGAACCATGTGTCGAATCCAGGCATCGGGCGCGCGTAGGGACCCGCGTGCCACTTGCCAATCATGCCGGTGCGGTAGCCCGCCTCTTGCAGGAAGACACCGAGATGGCTCTGGCCCGCGATGCCCTCGTGATCCGGGCGGTCGGTGGGTTCCGTAAGGTAGTCGTGCACGCCGTGCCGACTGGGTATCCGCCCCGTCCAAAAAGACGCCCGCGCGGGCGAACATACCGGACTGGGCGTGCAGGCGGTGTCGAAGCGCACACCCGTCCCGGCCAGCCAGCGCATCACCGGCGTGTGGACTTCGCGGTTGCCGTAGGCGCTGGACGCCCAGCGGCCATGGTCATCGGTCAGAAAGACAAGAAGGTTCATGGAATTCGGTTTCCCTAGGTCAAAGATGGTCTGATGGGAGTGTGATCAAAACTGCGGGGAAAGTAGCAGCGGCTTCCAGCCGCTTTCCACATAAAATAGCGGCAAGATGCCGCTTCTACTTTTGAACAAACCCGCAGTTTTAATCACACCCGTCTGATGGCCACGCCGGACAACTCGAGCCCGGGAGTCCACCAACGCAATGTTAGGTTAAGGCGGTTTGTGTTATCTTTTGTTATTTCGCTTCACGCAAGCCGTGAGAGGTTCAAAGTGCGGGGCATGAAGATCTTTCTGGGCATCGACGCCGGAGGCACACGCACGCGGGCCGCCCTTGCCGACGACAAAGGGCGGGTTTTCGGGGTGGGGGCGGCAGGTCCGGGGAATCCGCACAACGTCGGAGAAGCCACGGCGGCGCGGCACCTTGCCGAATCAACCCGTGCAGCCTGGGCCGAAGCCAAGCTCGACCCCCGCCCGGCCACCTTTGCCTTTCTTGGGGTCGCGGGCACGAAGACATCCGATGATTTCGCCCGCCTGCGCGCCGCCGCCGAAGGCCATGGCCTCGCTGCCGCCGGAGCCTTGCGTGTGGAGAACGATTTGCACAACGCCCTCTCCGGCGGACTCGGGGGCGCGCCGGGTATCGCCTTGATCGCAGGCACGGGCAGCAACTGCCTCGGTCGCGACGCCACCGGGGCCACCCGCATGTGCGGCGGCTGGGGCTGGCTCATGGGTGACGAGGGCGCGGGCTTTGGCCTCGCGGCGGAGGGGCTTCGCCGCGCCACCCGCGCCGCCGACGGTCGGCAGAGCCGCACGCGCCTCCTCGAAAGCGCTCTCGCCTTTTTCGGTGTGAGCGAACCCGACGCCCTCCTCACCGCCCTCTACACCGGCACTTGGCAACCCGACCGCGTGGCCGCCTTCGGCCCTGTCGTCACGCGGCTCGCGGAGGAAGGAGATGGCGGAGCCAAACAGATCCTGCGCAAGGGGGCCGCCGTTCTCGCCGAACTCGTCGCGGCGACCGCGCGGCAGCTATCGTTTCCGGATGGCCCGGACGTCGTTCTCCTCGGCGGCTGCCTTAAACCCCAAACCTTTTATGCGGGCATCGTTGAAGCCGCCATCGCCAAAGCCTGCCCTTCCGCCCATCTCCGGGAGCCCCTCTACTCGCCCCTCCACGGTGCCCTCCTCAACGCCCTCCGCCATGGAGGCATCAGCGGCGTCTCCTTATCCGATCCCTCCAATCGCCTCGCCTAAAACACCTCCTCCACCTCTCCAACACTCCAGCAACAAAATGCCTCGCTAAAGCTTCAGCCTACAGCTCCACCCCTCCAACACTCCATCCCTCCACCCTTCCTTTCCACCATGAACTCATCCCACCTCGAAAAGATCCGTCCCGAAGACATCGCCGTGGCCTTCGGTCTCACCGACGTGCGCCTCGGCGACCGTCCCGTGGTCCGCCGCCACCTCGCCGACCTGCGCGG
>SKLD01000123.1 GCA_007123395.1 Opitutales bacterium | reverse complement strand
TTGAGTGGAGGTTTTCACCGGCGGATGCGCTTCGCTACGTCCGCATTGAGGCGACTGTTGACACGGGCATGAATCAGTAGCGCAGCGGGCGGGCAAAGTAGCCGAGCATCCACGCTTCCTTCCAGACGCGGTAGCGACCGGCTGGACTGATGGTTTCCTCGTCTTCGGCGTCACCGGGCATGGCGAGGAATCCAAGATCGCGGTTGAGTTTTTCGAGGGCTTTCTGGTCGGCGTTGAGCCGCTCGAGCGGATCCTCTTCAATGGGGGCGAGCGCCTCGCCGCGGGCATCGGCGCGTGCAAGGTGGCGGTCGAGGAGCGTCTTAAAACTGCGGGTAAGGGGCCGCCGCTCCACGGACCAGTTGTCAGGATAAAAGCCTCCAAAGGGTATAGAGATGTTATCTGTGACGATGCGGTGTCCGCCGGTCGTCTCGCTCTGCAGGGCAATGAAGGCGGACAGGCGCGTGCGCGCTACGGGGAGCAAGTAGACGCTCAGCAAAACCGTGCGCTCATTGTTGGCAAACACGGCAAGGCGCAGGGTGATTCCCTCGGCGACAGTAGCGGTGAGCGTTTTACGTCGCTCAAAATGATGGCGCCGAAGGGTGTCCCGGAGGCGGAGAAAACGCGGTTCGTTGGGCCAGATATCCTGCCCCTCGTTTTCTTCAAAACGGGGGAAGAGGGGAAGGCCGCTTCGGCTCAAGGCCTTGATGGCAAGGAAGTTGTAAGTTGTATCGAGGACAAACCAAAAGAGAAGACCGACAAGCCATAACAAGAACGGATCAAAGTCAGGATAAACAAAAGTATGTAGCGCCCACCCGAAAGCCGTCCCCGCGAGCACCCAGCGCGCCCAGCGCGAGAGCACCCCGGCGAGAACCGAGTCCAACCGCTGCCGCAACCACAGAAAGACCAAGGCAACAACAGCTGCCGCAAGAAGGGGAAAGGTCCAGATTGTGCCGAACATGGGATGGGACGGAGGCGTCACTGGCGGAGCGGAGGTTCCGGCCGCGCCGCGCACCCGGGACACCCCCGCTCGCTCAGCTCAGGCGCAGCGGCATGACGACGCAGAGAAAGCTGTCGGGCGTGCGCACGACCCCCGGACTCAGCTCGTCCTTGAATTCAAAAATCACTTCATCGCGGCTCAGCGCCTTGAGCGGATCGAGGAGAAAGGCGGGGTTGAAGGCGACGGTCACGTCCGGCCCGTCGTAGTCGACCGGAATCGACACATTGGCGTCGCCGAACTCCGCGCTCGAGCCCGTCACTTCGAGGACGTTCTCCTTCACATGGACCTTCACCGAGTTGTTCTTCTCGCTCGTCACGAGGGCGGCACGGCGCACGCAGTTGGCGAAAGATTCGCGGTTGAGGCGGATGTGGCGGTCGTTCTCGCTCGGGATGACCTGCCGGTAATTGGGGTAGTTGCCCTCGACGATTTTGGAGACGAGGTAGATGCTGTCCGTCAAACCGCCCTCGCGGGCGTCGTCGCCCGTGTTGATCTCAAAGGCCACCTGACGTTCGTTGAAGACGATGCGCACTTGGTCGCCCTGCCCGAGGAGGCGCTCGACCTCGGCCACCGTCTTGGCCGGAAGGATGAGCTTGCCGCGGTTCTCGTCCGTCACCTCCAGCTCCTTGCTCATGACGGCGAGGCGGCGCCCGTCCGTGGCGGCGAGAGTCAGCTTGTCTTCGTCGAAGGAGAAGAAGACGCCATTCATGATGTAGCGGGTCTCGTCCGTCGACTGGGCGTAGGACACGCTCTTGAGCATGCGCTGCAAGTCCGTCTGCTGGAGGACAAAGCTGTGCTCGTCGGCAAAGGTCGGCAGTGGCGGAAACTCGTCGGCCCCGATCCCCATGATACGGAAGAGCGAGGTGCCGGAGGTCAGCTTCGCCTGATTGTTGGAGTAGGTCTCGACCTCCACCTCGAGGCTCGGCAACTCCCGCACGATGCTGAAAAGCTTGCGCACGGGGAGCGTTATGCTGCCCCGTTCCTTCACTTGGGCTTTGATGCGGCAGGAGATCCCCAAATCCAAATTGGTCGTCGTCAGCGAGATAACATCTTCGCCGGCCTCGATGAGGACGTTGCTGAGGATGGGCATCGTGGCCCGGGTGCCGACGACGTTGAGCACCTGCTGCAAGCCGCTGGAGAAGTGATCCCGGTTGATTGCAAATTTCATATATTCGGTGAATTCAAGGGGTTGAAGTCCCCATTGCAAAACAATTTCGCCCGCCCCACGGCGGCGGCGGAAGACGATGTATAGAGATTAGAATCTAAATAAACTCTTCTCTCTTCTTATGGGCCGGTGATATCTTGGCAACCTAATCAAGAGCTTGCCCTGCAAAGGCTTGTGACTCCGGTTCTCTGTCGGAAGAAGCCGAACAGGCTGCGCAGGGACGCGGGAACAAGAGCAACCCCTTACTTATCCACATCCTGTTCACCCGTTTCCGGCCCTTCGTTCGCGGGCTCCTGTGAAAAAGTTTCCCGGGGTTGGAAGAAGACGTTTGGCAGGCGTCCGGGAAAGAAATGAAAGGCGATCCCGTAGAGCACGTAGGCGGCAAAGACCGTTGCTATCGCCCAGTAGTGGAACATGAAAACGAAGACGAAGACGATAGCGATGACGATGAACGAGCGGAAGCCCATGCGGGTGCGGAAACCAATGGTCTTGAGGCTGGGGTAGCGCACCGTGCTGACCATAAGCACCGCGATGAGGATGAGGATGACCGGCAGGAAAAGCGTGAAGACCTGCGACTCCGTGCGGTTGATAATCATCACCAGGGAGGAGATCATGCCCGCCGCGGCGGGCACCGGCAAACCCATGAAATCGTATTTCGGCATACCTGCGGCCGGCTTGAGGAGCGGGGACGTGAGAACGTTGTAGCGCGCCAGCCGCACCGCCGCGCAGAGCAGGTAGAAGAAGCCGACGAGCCCGCCGAGGGTGCGCACGAGTGGAAATTCCGCCGTGGGCGAAAGGAGGAGGAAGAAGACCAGCAGCGCCGGAGCCATCCCGAACGAGACAATGTCTGCGATGGAGTCGAACTCCTTGCCAAAGAGCGATTCCTTGCGCGTCAGCCGCGCCATCCGCCCGTCGAGGATGTCAAAGACCACCGCCGCGAGAATAAACCATACCGCCTGCTCGTAATACTCCTGCGGGGTGCGCGCGATGGTGTCGAGGGCCACCGCCGCCTCGTCCGCCGTGGCCGCGAATTTCGCCTGGATGCAGCGGATCACAGCCACGAACCCGCAGAACAGGTTACCCGCCGTCATCAGGTTAGGCAGGAAATAGATATGGCTCGCCTCGCGGGCGTCGGTGTAGAGGGGTTTGTCCGGTGTCTCCATGGGTCGGTCGCCTCGCCCCGGTCGCCGCCTGCGGCGGCTTAGTCGCCCTTCTTCAGGGATTCGAGATACTTCCAGAACGAGTTGGTCTGCTCGGCCATCGTCTCCTCCGTGACCGGCAGTTTATTGCGGTAGATAAAATCGGTCATGCTGTTGCGGTGCAGGATGTAGTGGCTGAAGAGCGTGTTTCCGTTCACCTCGAAATAGCAGCGGAAATCCCCCGCCCGCACCCGGA
>SKLD01000117.1 GCA_007123395.1 Opitutales bacterium | reverse complement strand
GGGGGGCGGGGCGGGGTCTTCGACGGTCCCGGGCGGTTGGGCCGGTTCCCCTGACGGCGGTTGGGGGGTGCCGTCGACAGGCTCCGGCCGCTGGACACCTTCGGGAACCTCGGGCGGTTGCGGCGGGGAGGCCGGGGCGGCGCCAGGGCGCGGTCTCGGCGGACGCCTCGCGGATGCGGCAGGGGACGACTGAGGATCCGGCAGATCTGTCTCGGGGGGGCTTCCGTCCGGCGCGCCGGGGGATTCGCGGGAGGATTCGAGGACCAGTTGCGTCGCCTCGCCGTCAGCGTCGAGGATGATGCTGTTGTCTGCTTCGGAGAACTCCTTGACGTGGAAATCAGCCGAACTGTCGTTGAGGCGCACCCAATGTCCCTCGCCCGCGCCGCGGTCATGGATGTTCACTTTGACCGTTCCCGCGAGTTCGTAGACGCCGCGGAACTCAAGGTCGCGCGGAGGCTCGGGACGCGAGGGCCGCTCCGGCTGCTCGCTCCGCTCACGCGGCGGCTCGAAGTCGGCCGGGATGAAGGGCGAGTTCGCGGCAAGGGCCTCCTCGGTCGCCGCGGCAGGCGCGCACGCGCAGGCGGCGGCGGTGGCGAAAAGGGCGCGTCTTAAGATTCCAAACTTCAAAACAGTAAGCGACATTACGCACAGCCGATGATTGTTCGCAAGAACCGATGGGAGATTCGAAGCCGACTTCCCCCCTCCCTTCCGCGTCAAATAATTTAATTATGAAATGAGTTGTTTTTCGTCAAATGATTTATTTCTGAAACAGATTTATTTTATTAAATAGAAATATTCAATTGACAAGCGGCGGCAGTGCTGCGGCGGTTGTGGTCGGGCAGGGAGGCGAGCTTTCGGTTGCATGGATGCGGTAAAAGTGCCAGCGTTTGGAGTTTTCGGGAGGACATTGTGGAATACCGGATTGATATTCGCGGCTACCGTCGCCGTCTGAACCAGCCGCTGAACACTGCCGACGGGCGATGGACGGTGCGTGACGGCATCGTTGTGCGGTTGACGGATCCCGACGACCGCGTGGGGTATGGCGAGGTGGCGCCGCTGCGGCGCGCGGGCTGCGAGTCTGTGGTGCGTGCGCGCAAGGCGTTGCTTTCGTTGGGCGAACGGGTGACGGACGAAATGCTGGACGGGCTGCCGCGCGACCTGCCGTGCTGCCGGTTTGCCTTGGCTTCGGCGCGGTGGATGATCGCAGAGCCCTCGCTTGAGTATACGTTTGCCAACTGCGCGCTGTTGCCTGCGGCGGAGCGGGCTATCCTCGGGTTGGAGCGGGCGGTGGACTCCGGCTATCGGTGCTTCAAGCTGAAGATCGGCGTGACGGATGCGGAGACGGAGCAGGCGGTGGTGGACCAGTTGCTTGACGGGTTGCCTCCGGAGGGGCGTTTGCGGCTCGACGCCAACGGTGCGCTTGACGCCGCCCACACGCGAATGTGGCTGGAGTTTCTGAAGGGCCGCGCGGGGGTGGATTTTCTGGAACAACCGCTTCCGGCGGGCGAGGAAGAGACTGCGGCGGAGATCGCCAATGAGTTCCAGACGCAGCTTGCGCTGGACGAGTCGGTGTCGGCTGTCGGCCAGTTGGTGACGTTGGTCTCGGCGCGCATGTGGAAGGGGCCGATCATTATAAAGCCGCTTTTGATCGGCGACCCGCTCGCGCTTCCGCGTATGTTCTGGCCGCTGAACAACCGCATGATCGTATCGTCGGTCTTTGAGACGGGATTCGGCATCCACAATGCGTTGCGCGTAGCGGATGCGGTGGGCGTCAATGACGCGGCGGGTTTCGGCACGCTTTCGTTTTTCGACGACGGGCTGGGTGGATTTCCGGCGAGGCCCGAGCTGTCTTCGAAAGACATGGGGCCGGCCCGTCTCGCGGAGCTATGGGATACGCTGACAAGCCGATAAACCCGCCGAAACACGTCGCGGCATGGTTGCTGGCGGCGGGTGGCGAGCGGGCGGAAGCGGGTCCGCTTGCGGTGGTTTCGGAACCTGGCGCGCGTCCGGCATGGGAGCGATTTGCGGCGGCGGTCGGTGCGGGGTTTCCGGTAGCGCTTGCGGAACCTGAGGAAGGCGCGCGCGGCGCGGACCTCGCGGCGGTGTTGGCCCGGCGGGAGGCGCGGACGGCGGGAGCGGTATGGATGGCGACGGGCGGGACGACGGGCGGGGCGCGTTTTTGCCGACACAGGGGGCGGACGCTGGGTGCGGCGGCGTGCGGATTCGCAGAGACGTTTCCGGAGATTCGGGAGCATTGGAGCGTGCTGCCCGCGCATCATGTGGGCGGTTTGATGCCTTTTCTGCGCGCGGCTGCCTGCGGCGGCACGGCGGTGGCGGGGAATTACCGCGCGTGGCTGGCGGGGCGCTTTGCGACGCCGCCCGGACGGGGAGCTTGTCTTTCGCTCGTCCCCACGCAGCTTGCCCGCCTTTTGGCGGTGCCTGCCGCAGACGCGTTTCTGCGGGGGTTCGGCATGATTTTGGCGGGCGGCGCGGCATTGCCGCCTGCGGTGCGCGCGGAGGCATGGCGGCGCGGCCTGCCTCTCGCACCTTGCTATGGCATGACGGAGACTGCGGCGATGGTAACGGTGCTGCCGCCTGCTGACTTTCTGCGCGGCACGGACGGCTGCGGACCGGCGCTGCCCCATGTGCGTTTGTCGGTCGACAAGGGCGGGCGTCTGTCGGTCGATTCGGCGGCACTGTTTGAAGGATATCTCGAGGCATCCGGGTTTCTCCCGCGCAGGCCGGGCCCGTGGGCGGCACCGGACGCAGGGCGCTGGTCGCCGGAGGGCAGCCTTGTCGTCGAAGGGCGGTTGGACCGTGTGATCAACACAGGAGGCAAGAAGGTTTCGGCGGAGCGAGTGGAGCAGGTGCTCTCGGGGATGGAGGGCGTTGGGGCGGTGTTTGTTTTTGGCGAACCGGATATGGATTGGGGCGAGCGCGTGGTCGCTGCGGTGGAGGTAGCAGAAAGTGGAAAGGAGGCGTTTTGGCGCGCCCGCGCCCGCGCCCTGCTTGCTCCCGAGGAGCGCCCGAAAGTGTGGCTTGCGCTGGAGCGCCTGCCGCGCACCTCGGCGGGCAAAGTGGATGCGGCGGCCCTGCGAAAGAGCTTTTCTTTACGGGGTGAGTAGGGAAGATGGCTCCCATGGCTGTTCCGCTTCTGGATTTTTCCCGCCAGCACGCGCCCCTCCGCAACGGGCTCGATGTTGCTTATGATCGTGTCATAAGCTCCGGCCAGTTCATCTTCGGGCCGGAGGTCGATGCGTTCGAACGCGAGATCGCGGAGTATCTTGAGGTGCCGCACGCCGTCTCCATGAGTTCGGGGACGGATGCTTTGCTGGTCGCAATGATGGCGCTCGGCATCGGGCCGGGGGACGAGGTGCTATGCCCGGCCTTTACGTTTTTTGGAACCGCGGGCGCGGTCGTGCGCCTCGGCGCGACGCCGGTGTGGGTGGATGTGCTGCCGGACACCTTCAACATCGACCTCGCCGATGCCGCCCGAAAGACCGGTCCCGCGACAAAGGCGATCATCCCCGTACACCTTTTCGGCCAGCCCTGCGACATGGACTGCCTTGCCGCGCTTGCGAAAGAGCACGGGCTCCATGTGGTCGAAGACGCCGCGCAGGCCGTCGGCGCCCGCTATGGCGGAAAACGCGTGGGTTCTTTCGGTATATTCGGTGTTTTCAGCTTTTATCCGACAAAGAATCTCGGTGCATTCGGCGACGCGGGCCTGCTCGTGACGACCGACAGCGCGCTTGCGGAGCGCGCAAAGCACCTGCGCAACCACGGCATGCACCCCAAATACCATCACGGTATAGTGGGAGGGAATTTCCGCATGGATGCGCTGCAAGCCGCCCTTCTGAGGGTGAAGCTGCCCCACCTTGACTCCTTCCACGCTTCCCGCCGCGCCCACGCTGCCTTCTACAACGCCGCTCTTTCCGGTATTGACGGGCTCGCCCTGCCCACCGTCCACGGAGGCATGGAGTCGGTGTGGAACCAATACACCCTGCGTGTCGGCGGGGAACGGCGGGACGCGCTGCGTGGATTTCTCGCCGAGGCGGGCATCGGCTCGGAGGTCTATTACCCGGTGCCTCTGCACGAGCAGCCTTGTTTTGCCGGGACGGGCCGCGGCGGGGAGAGCGTGCCTGTCTGCGCAGCGCTGGCACGCGAGGTTCTCAGTATTCCCGTTTTTCCGGAGCTTACCGACCGCGAGCGCGCGGAGGTTGTGGGGGCGGTGCGACGGTTTTTTGAGGAGGTCTGAACAGGGGGCGGTCGCCCTGCCGCACAGTCGACTCTCCTAGAGCCCGCATTAATCATTACGTCTTTGCCTAAGGAAAATCCAATATAAGTATTGCGGATAACGCGTATGCGTGCTTGAACCTTTCTGGAAAACCTCCGAGGATTTGGAAAATGAGTAAAGAATGGAAGGGTGTCGTCCTTGCGGGCGGAAAAGGTGCCCGGCTTTGGCCGGTGACAAAGGCGGTCAACAAGCACCTCCTCGCTATATACGACCGACCGTTGCTGCATTTTCCCCTCTCGGTCCTCATCGAAGCGGGTGTCCGCGAAATTGCGATTGTTTCCAGCCCTTCCGCTTTGCCCGTGATCCGCGCGCTCTATGGAGACGGCTCGGATTTCGGGGTTCGCTTTGCCTACATCGAGCAGGAGGAAGCCACCGGCTTGGGAGACGGGTTGCGCGTCGCACGCGATTTCGCGCAGGACGCGAACACCGCTCTTGCGCTCGGCGACAATGTCTTTCTCGGGCGGCTTTTCGGTCCCACCGTGGCCCAACTCATCCGCCAGACGGACGGGGCCTCTGTCTTCACGACGCCGGTAGCCAACGCAAGTGATTTCGGTGTCGTGGAAACGCGCGCCGACGGGCGGCCTCTGCGCGTGGTGAAGAATCCGCGCGGCGGCGGGCCGGGCTTGGCCATGCCGGGCTTGTATCTCTTTGATTCCTCAGTTTACCGGCGCCTGGAGAGAGGTGGTTCGGATTTTGGGGTGGCCGAGGCCCTGCAGACCTACCTTGACGAGGAGCGCCTGCGTATCGCACCGCTTCCCTCCGGCACGCAGTGGTTCGATGTGGGCACGGTGGCGCGGTTGTTCTCGGCGACGCTGGCTGTGCGCAGCGGCGTGCAGACGAGCGTGGCCGACCTTGGCGGCTGTCCGGAACTGGCTGCTTGCCGGCAGGGCTGGATTGACCGTCGAACCCTCATGGAGCGTTGTGTCATGTGCAAAGGCAGTGCCTACGCTGAGCGGATCGTCCAGATCATCGAGCACACGCCGGAATGAGCGCCGCCGCCCGCGCGGCATGGGCGACGCGCACGGCGGGGACGATTTTCTTTCTGGCCAAAGGGTAAGCGGTTGTTTCCTTGTTGGTATGGTCTTATCCCGATTGGTGAAGAAAATGAGGGCGGGCGAGAACCTGTCCGCCGTCGAAGCGGAGGGCGCCGCGCGTGCGCTCGCCATGGCGGAGACGCCGTCGACCGACAAAAAGTTGTTCCTCATCGCCCTGAGCGAAAAGGGGGAGACCGTCGAGGAAGTCGCCGCCTTCGCACGGACTTTCCGTGCTCTCGCCCGCGACCCGCGTCTTGACGCTTGGCGAGAGCGGGCCGTCGATATGGTGGGCACGGGCGGAAGCGGATTCGGCGGCTTTAACGTGACCAGCGTGGCTTCGCTCATTGTCGCGGCGCACGGCGTGCCCGTCCTCAAACACGGCAACCGCGCTATCACCTCGAAAAGCGGATCGGCCGACTTTTTCGGTGCTTTGGGGATCCCCATGCTCACGGAACCGGCGGAACTGCGGCGCTGCGTCGAGTCGCTTGGATTTTGCTTTTTCTTCGCGCCCGGCTTTCACCCTGCCTTCAAGGAAATCATGCCGGTGCGCAAGGAGTTGGCGGGGGAGGGGCGCCGCACGGTGTTCAACATCCTCGGTCCGCTTATCAACCCGGCGCAGCCCGCGCGGCAATTGCTGGGTGTGTTTCACCCGCACTGGGTGCAACCGCTCGCCGACGTTCTCGAAACGGTGGGTGTCAAGACCGGCATGGCCGTGTGCAGCGTACTGCCCGGTGGGCAGTGTATTGATGAGCTGACTACGGCGGGCGAAAACCGTGTGGCCGGTTTCGGCACCCTGCGCGACATGAAGCACGACTGGAGCCTCTCCGCGCTTGGCCTTGGGCAGTGTGCTCCGGAGGAACTCCACGGCGGCGACGCGGAGTCCAACGTGGCCCGCCTGCGCGAGTTGATCACCGGTAAGGCTCCGCGCGGCCTTGAGGACACAGTTTGCCTAAACGGCGCGGCGGGCCTGCTCATCGCCGGCGTTGTCAACAATCCCAAAGCCGGATTGAAGCGCGCGCGCGAAATCCTGCGCGGCGGTGAACTCGCCTCGTGGCTGGCGCGGGCACGCGGTTTTTTTGCGGAGCCCGGCTCATGACGCAGCGCTACTTCGGCACAGACGGCATCCGGGACGCGGTGGATGGTCCGCTTCTCGCCGAACCTTTTGTACGCCGGGTGGGCGCGGCGGTGGGCTCGCTCCTTGCCGAGCGGCATGGCGGGAAGCCGCTTCATGTTGTCATCGGGCGCGACACGCGCGAGTCGGGTGTGCGGATTGCGCTTTGGCTCACCGAGGGCCTCGCCTCGCGGGGTATCCATGTCTTTGACGCCGGCGTCGTGCCGACGGCGGCCGTGGCTCTGTCCGTCCGCGACCTCGAGGTTGACATGGGTATCGTTGTCACGGCTTCGCACAATCCCGCGACGGACAACGGTATCAAACTCTTTGGGCGGGGCGGATACAAACTTACCGAAGAAGAAGAACGGGTGATCGAGCGACTGATCGAAAAAATCCCCGAACCGCCCCCGGTGAACGGGCCTCCCGCCGTGTATGCCTACGACGCGCGGCGTCACTTCAAGCATTTTGCCCGTTCGCTCCTGCACGAGAACAGCCTTGTCGGCATGTCTCTTGTTGTCGACAGCGGCCACGGCGCGACAATCGCTACATCAGGTGATGTCCTCGAGGAACT
The DNA here is from genome assembly GCA_007123395.1 of Opitutales bacterium. Classification (GTDB taxonomy): domain Bacteria; phylum Verrucomicrobiota; class Verrucomicrobiia; order Opitutales; family Oceanipulchritudinaceae; genus SLLG01. Next base: position 5,797 of record SKLD01000117.1, on the reverse strand, counting down.
GGGTGCGCGGGTCTTCCGAATCGGTTGCGCTTCTGACGGCACAAACATCAATGCCGACTGCGGTTCCGAGCATCCGGAGCAGCTCGCCGCCGCTGTGCGGGAGCATCGCGCCGCCGCAGGCTTTGCGCACGACGGAGACGGAGACCGCGTCATCGTCGTCGATGAAACAGGCGACGTCGTGGACGGCGACCAACTGCTCGGCCTCATCGCCCTGCAATTGCATCGCCTCGGCAAGCTCGACGGCAGCACTGTCGTCGCCACCGTCATGAGCAACCAAGGCCTCGAGGCTGCCCTCTCGCGCCATGGTATCGCTCTCGACCGGGTGCCGGTGGGAGACCGCAATGTCCTTCACCGCATGATCGAGACCGGCGCGGTCTTCGGCGGTGAATCGAGCGGACACATTATTTGCCGCCGCCATCTTCCAACCGGCGACGGACTTGTCGCCGCCCTTGAAATACTCGCCGTCATGCTCGCTACGCGTAAGCCGCTTTCCGTTTTGCGCGCCGAGGTGCCCCTCTTTCCCCATCGTCTCGTTAACCTCGCGGTGAGCGAAAAGCCACCGCTCGACAGCCTGCCCGGTCTACAAGAGGAACTCGCCGCCATTGCGGCGGAGCTTGGTCCCCGCGGCCGCACCCTCGTGCGCTACTCCGGCACCGAACCCAAAGTCCGCCTACTCGCCGAGGCTGAGTCTCCCGCGCTCGTCGACTCCGTTCTGGACCGCCTCCGCGCGGCCGCCGCCCGCCACTTGCCCGTGCGCGACATTTGACCGCAATGTCCGAAACCGCGCCTCCATCGCCCGATCCGAAGCTTCGCAAGCACCTTGACAAGGCCACTTCGGCAGCGGCAGGAGGCGATCCGTCCTATGCAATAAGCGTTTGCGAAAGCATTCTTGAAAAATCGCCCGGCTGGGTCGAAGCGAGACGGATTCTTCGGCAGGCGCAGAGAGCCCGTCTCTCTGGCGGGGGACTGCAAAAACTCTTCGGGACGCTGCAGGGCAGGGTTGAACTTGCCAAGGCCGCGGCGCGGCGGCGCAAGGATCCCGCCGGAGCTATGGTGCTCATCGAAAAGTCGCTCTCCGCCGATCCGGACAACGCCACCGCCTATCGTCTCCTCGGTGCCGTCGCTATTGAACTCGGCCTGCCCGACACCGCTGTATTTGCTTTTGAGGATGTCTGCCGACTCAAGCCCGGAGACGCAGCTTCATTTCTTGCACTGGGCAACGCCCTTTCCCGTGCCGGAAAGCATGCCGATGCTGTTCGGGCCGCCGAACGGGCGCTGGAGATCGATCCTTCTGACGGTGATGCCCAAGCCCTCCTCAAAGATGCCTCGGTCGCGCAGACAATGGCTGCGCGGGATTCCGCGGTCCCTTCGCAGGCTGCTTCGGCTGTTGGCATCATTGGGCATTCAACTGTGGCGACAGAGGGTGATATGTCCATCATCGAGCGGATTTCCGAGGCGGAGCACGCCTTTGCCGGAAATCCGGAAGATGTTCGTTTGGCGCGGCAGATCGCGGGCGATTACGCCCGTCTCGGCAAACCGGAGGAGGCCCTGCGCTGGATCGGTCGTGCCCGAGCCACGCCTGCCGGCGCCGCTGACGAATCCCTCGAAAGGCTCGAATTCGAATACGGCGAAGCCACGCTTGCGAAGGAGGCTGATGAAGCTCGGGCCGCCGGTGATTCCGAATCGGTTGCAGCGGCGCAAGCCAAGCTGCGTGCGTTTCGCCGTGAAGGTCTTGCGCGTCTTTGCAGGCGCTATCCCGGAGACGGTGACCTGCGCCTGCGTCATGGAGAACTGCTTCTCGACAGCGGCGACAGCGGTCGCGCCGCTCCTGAGTTTCAGGCCGCTCTCCGCGATGCCCGTGTGCGCGCCGCCGCCCGTTTCGGATTAGGCCGCAGCTTCCTCCTCACGGGTAAGCCTGACCTCGCCCGCGAGCAACTTGAACAAGCCCGTACGGCGCATGCCGCCATGGACGAACGCGGCAAAGCTATCCGCTACACGCTGGCCGAAGCGTGCGAAGCTCTCGGCGATAGAGAAGCCGCAGCCAACCACTTCAAAGCCCTCTACGCTGCCGACGTGGGCTACCGTGATGTCGCCGAACGGGTGGCGAAATACTACTGAGAAACGGCCCCGACTTTTCCGCAGGCATCGGGTTCATCGCCGTGAGCGAATCACATTTGCTGTGCCTCTACCATTCAAAGTCGTCCTCTACCGTGAGAGCGCGGATCACAGGGCTGCGTTCCTGTAGAAAAAACTGAAGATCCGGCGGCACGCCAAGCACCTCGAACGGAACTCCGAAGACGCGCCCGAGGATGTGCAGGTCGCCGGATTCGAAACGGTAATTCGCCGATTCCAAGGCAAGGTTGATCGGCCCCTCCATGAAAATGTCGTTTGCCGTGACTTCGCTTGGATCGAACTCTATTGCACCAATGCGGAACTCTTTGAAGGGGATGAGTAAGGTCACTCTGCGGTCGACAAGTGCGGCGATACGGTTGAGAAAGGCGATCTCCGTCTGGAGAACGACGTCGCCTAAGCTGACGGAGCTGAATTTCGCGGAGGGGCTTGGTTCGAGTGCAAACTCTCCTCCGAATTGAAGATGACCGCGGTCGAGGTAGTCCGGAATCTTTAGCAGAGAGGCTAGCATTTCATTTTCTACTGCCCGATTGCTCTTGTAAAGCCTGAGCGGCGAAACGGTGACATCAAGCCAGTGCCCTAACTCGGAGAGACGGAAGGCAATGGATTGATGCATCCCGCTATTCGGTGGATCAATTGCGAGCGAAATCAAATGATCACCGTCGGTCACATCAAAGGAGAAGGTATGCGGCGATTGCCCTTTCCACTCGCCCTGTGTTCGCACCGGACCGAAACTATGAATGTTGCCGATTTGAATTCTCTCGAAAGCGGCCTCGAATACCATGTCTGGAAGCGTGGCGCTGGTTGCGTCCTCTTTGCCGACGTCACTGGCATCCGCTAAAGCGTCTCCCGCCGGTAACCGCCCGTCGGAGGCTTCATCGAGAAGGTCCAGTATCATCGGTTCGACGAGTTCAACGGCAGGAGCAAGGTTGAGCGTCTGACTTTCCAATCGGAATGAGAGACTGCCTTCCGGTTGGTGCCTGATCGAAAGTGAGATATCGGAGTAGTCCATGCCGAAGAAATCAATATCCAGTGCTTCGCATCCAAACCAATCACCGGCAAACCCATTTCGAAAACTCGCCGCGGCGCGGAGCCGTATATGGTCGAAGAAGATGCTCCTTGCATGTAGCATTAAATCGATCCTTGGTTCATCCAACAAAATGGGGTACGCCGGTGTTTTTAGTTCCATGCGCAGAGATCCCGGAACGCCTGCGCGTTTGTTTGTGGCGAAGTAGTCAATGCCGGCGGCGAAATCCGTGAGATCGAGTTCGAATGTAAGAGCCGTGTCCGCCTCCGAAGAGGCTGAAAATGCGCCTTCGAATCCAACGTCGCCGCTCATTAGTGTTCCGTGACGGAATCCTTTCATTCGACCCGACAGCGTCGTTGTCAGGGCCTTGCCGTCCCATACCGAGGAAAGGTCTTTGTCAATGGATCCAAAATCCGTTGATTCGTCCGGTAGCGGGCTCCATAGATCCCGCATCGTCAAATTGATTTCCACCGGCCAGTCAGCGGGTGTCCATTCGTCCCGCAGAACACCGCGGGCGTTGATGGTTGCCTCTATTGTTCCGCGGAATCCTCCCCCTTGTGCCCAGACCGGAAGGTCTTTCTTGAGGTCCATCACGTTTATGATGGTGTCCAGCGCGGACATTCCGCCGGTGAACCGGGCATTAAGGCGCACACTGGGATCGGTCTTCGGCTTGTCGGTTACTTCCGTCTCCACATGGAGGTTTCCGAGTTCACTTTCCACAAGCAGCATCGCGTCTAGTGCAAGGGAAGTGGGGGCGGGCACGACAGAAAGCCTTCCGCTGACCTTTGAAAGAGAGAACTTTCCGTCAAAAGTTGGGTTCGGATGGATGTATCCGTTTTCTCCGGAAACGTGTGCGTGGAGGCGGAGGTCGGATAGAATTGTGGCGGTATCGTGCAAAGGGAGATCACCGGGAACATGAATCGCTCCTTGGAAGGAAAGGGGCATTTGGAGAACAGCGGTGGAGAAGGGAAGGACGCCGTCGGCTTCGATGCCGGTTTGTCCCGGATTCCATGGTTGCGATGACCAAACAACCCGCGATGAGCCGTCCTCATCAATGTAAGCTTCCGCCGAAAGATGCAGGAACTCACGCCCTGTTCGAAGCGAGACGGATGCATCGGACGCGGATAGTGTGGCGCTCGTCCCTGCCTCTGAGTGCATCAGTCGTATCGCCGTCGTCAGGCTGGCGGACGCAAGATCGATTTGATGCAGGATTTCCCTTGGCAGGGGCAGCGCTGCCACTGCTTCCGGGTGAATCCAATGCAGGATGTCTTTCGTTGCTTTTGGCTGGAAATCTACGGAAGCATGCAAAAGCATTGGTTCCTCGTCGTAGCTTTCGAGGGCGAAGGAGGCTGCGGACAGTTGACCGTTGAGTTGACCGGGCGCGACTGAGAGAGTGAATTCTGCCGCCGCCTCATGGATGAAGTCGAGTCCTCCCGAAAGTCTGAGGTTTGTGCTGACTCCGTGCAATGGCATGGCTTCGCCTGTTGCGAGTATCGGATTCTCGGAAAAATGAATCCAGCCGGGGTTGGCTATAAACTTCACCGCGAGGTCGGTTGACATTTTCGTAATGTCAATATCGCCGCTCAGTGAGAGTGTCATTGCAGAATCGACGTCGATGTACTCTGTAATACCGGGAATGGATATGCCGAACGGATTGAGTTCGGCAGCCCGTAGGTCGATCGATATTGTGCGCGGAGGTATGTTGGCTCTTACCGATCCGCCTCCTGTTAACGGCTTTCCGTGTATGCTCAGCCTCCACGAAGGCAGCAGTTTCACACCGTCAATAAGGGTTTCGCTTCCCTTTTCGGTCTCAACATAAAAACTGAGGTCGGCGGCATCAATATTCACTTCTTCAATCCAACTGGTGAAGCCCTCGGGGACGGGAATATGTTGGTGAACGAGTTCGATAAGATCGGCTACAGCAAGCGGACGAAGGCTGATCGTGCCTGAGCCGCCGGGAGTTTCACTTTCGCCGTCCCACTGGAAACCGCTGCCGTCGACGGCGAGTGGTCCCAGACGGAACTGAAAAGGAGCTATGTTTATGATATTACCATATTGATCGATTTGCCCGGAGAAAGAAAACGGATCAATACGCAGGGGTTCATCCGGCTTGCCCTCGAAACGGAGTTCGACTCCTTCGCTTTCTACAGCGATAGCGCCACGCCGAATGTGTGCCGGAAGGGACAGTTTGGTATCGAGAGAGGCGTCCCAACGAAAGTCACCTGTGACGGACGCGGGACGTATGGCGGGCGGCAGGATGCCCAGGATATCCTCGATGTATTTGAGTGCGCCGACGGTTTCCATGCCAAGCGAGTCATCCGTGCCGTCGAGACGGGCCTTCATGGTCACGACCGAAGCGCGCTCTCCTTCGCCGATGCGGATGACCAGTTCACTGTGCAACTTTGGAATTGCGTCGCCGAAGGACAAGTCGCTTTCGAAGCCCATGGTTACCGGCGGCAGGCTCAGCCGGAAGAGGGGATCGGCGGCAGGTGCGACCTCTCCGGCGGCAAGCGCGAATTGGCCGGACGTTGCCATGCGCGAGAGGATGAGTTCCACTCGTCCCGATGTTCGCAGTTCAGCCGTTGTGTCGAGGTAAGAGGGAACGGGAAGAAAAGGAAACCCGGTTTCCAGCCATGCCGC
>SKLD01000307.1 GCA_007123395.1 Opitutales bacterium | reverse complement strand
CGACAAACGGTATGCCTGCCCGCGGAAGAGGCGCTCCGGCGGCACGGGACGTTCACCCGCGACCGCCGTCTCGAGGCGTACGGGGATGGCGTTGCGTTTTGCGGCGGCCGGCAGATTGGGCGGTAGGATGAAGCGTAGTGTGAGCGCAACACCGTCCTCCCCTTCACGCAGCCAGTCGATGGAGGCGGGTATCGCAGGTGTCTTCTTCGTTTCCGCGCGCGTCGGCGGCGGCGCGGATGCCCGCGCGGCGGCGGCGTCTTCCGCCTTTCGGCGCGCTTCGAGGGCGAGGCACACCGCAATGGCGTGCTTGCAAAAGCGCCCCCGCCGACCTTCGGCGCACGCGCACCGGTTGGTCGCAAAGGTCACCGACCGCAGATTCACGGAAACGGTAAAGGTCTGGCCCCCGTCGGCCACTTCGCCGCGGATTTCCGGCGCGGACCACTCCGCCCGCTTCACCGCGCCCGCGTTGAGCAAGGCCCGCGCCTCGCGCAGGACCGTCCATCCCCCGAATTCGACAAGGGCGTCCCGCGACAGGTCGGGAAGATCGGCAAGACCTGCGGTCGCCATCGCGCCTCAGGCGGGCTTGAGCAACACCTTGCCGAGGCGCGGACGCCCCGCCGCCTCCACCGCCTCGTGAACCCGCTCCAGCGGAAAAGTCTCCGCCACGGGAGCGCTCAACTTGCCCTCCGTCATTAGGTTGCAGAGCCGGTCCTGCATCACCTTGACGCGCTCCCGCGAGTTCTCCCGATACCAGCGGTCGAGCCAAAAGCCGGTGAGCGAGATGTTGCTGAAGATCAACTGCCGCGTGGGAAAGCGGATGGGCGTGAAATCCATCGCCCCGAAGGTGATCATCTTTCCGCCGTCGCCCAGCGATTTGATGATGCGCAGCGCACTTTCGCCCCCCACAGAGTTAAGCCCGAGGACGATTGGCTGCCCGTCCGTCAGCTCCTTGACACGCTTTTCGTAGCCGGAATCCTCCGTCACCACGACATCCGCACCGAGGTCCTTGAGCGGTTGCACCAGCTCCTCGCGCCGCACCACGTTCACCGTGCGGATTTCGAGCGCCCGCGCCATCTGGATAACAAAATGCCCCACCGCCGAATTCGCCGCGTTCTGGATAATCCAATCGTTCGCCGAGAGGTGGGTGTCGCGCAAGATGCGCCATGCCGTCGGGGGATTGATAAACGCCATCGCCGCCAGCTCAACGGGCATGGTATTGGGTATTGTCATCAACGAATCGGCGTCAGCCACCGCATGGGTCTGCCATGCCCCGCTCTCCGGCATGCGCACCCAGTCGCCCGGCCCGACGCCTTCAACGGCCTCCCCCGCTTCCACGACCTCGCCCACGCCCTCGCGCCCGGCGACCGCCGGCAACTCCGCCAGCCGTCCGTAACTGCCGGCGATCATCCCGAAATCCGAGGGATGGATGACGGCGGCGAGCATCTTGATCAACACCTGGCCGGGACCCGGCTTCGGGACCGGCACGCGCTCCACCCGCAAGACTTCGGCGGGCGATCCGTGTTCATGGTAAGTGACTGCAAGTGAATCCTTCACGCGCCTCACTGTGTACGAATTCGCCCGCGTATCCAGCCGAAACGTGAAACAGACCGGATGGACTCCAGTTTGTTCCACGCAGCGGAACAATTTTTTCTTCAAGACATGGCTGAAGCATTTGCAGTTGCCCGCCGCCCGCGCAGGCATCCGGCGAGCAATGCTGTAATCGCAAGAAAGACAGCGGCGTGGCGCGGCTCGGGAATAGCCGTTGGTTCGGTCATCGCACCCAACTCCTGCCATGTCCGCGTGCTGTTATTGCCTCCGTCCACGCCATTGAGATCGGCGTTAATAGTATTTCCCTGGGTCGCCGTGCCTGCGATATAGCCCACCGGGCTTTGCGTGTCGAAACCGGGCACAAGGGTCTGCACCACCGTTACCAACTCGGGGAAAGGCAGCTTGAAGCTGAGAAAGTGATCCACACGCCCGTTACCATCGAGGTCATTCGTCACCGCCGAAGGGTCGTTGCCGCCCGGCCCGGCGGTGACGGGTTCCCAACGGTAGTTGAGCGCCGTTGCCGCCGTTGTCCACAGCGCGTTTGAATCGATGCTCGTCGTGCTCGGCGAAATGTTAAGATCGCCCCCGGCGGCGTTGATCGTGATCTCGCTCCGGTTTCCGCTCATGTCCAGACCGATGAAATAATCGAGGACGCCGTCTCCCGTCACATCCATACCCACCCACGCTTTGCCGCCGAAGTCACTGCTGTTTCCCTGTGTCCCCGACATGCGGAAACGGAAACCAATCTCCGCGTCCAAGAAATTCTCCCCTTCCGTCCCCCCGTAAAAAGCACGGTAAAGCGCGTGGTGCGGTCCACCGTCTCCGATGATCTCAACATCGTTGCGCCTCGACTGGCTGTCACCGTAGGGGTCGGCGGGGCCGTCCACAATGATCGGAGTCCATACCGTCGTCGGAGAACCGGGCAGAATCTGCGCACGCACAACAGGCGCATGAGAGAGAATAATAAACACAAGCAATGAAGCTAATACATGAAACATCCGGCGCACCATGCGTCCGCGATTCCGTCTTGCAAGTGTAAATTTACAATTCGCATTATTTTTACCAGAGGGCCGCTAGGTTCATAATTCGGCGCTGAAGGAAAGCGGTCTCGCATGGTTGGAAACTTTCGGGCCGCGCCCTGAAAGCTCAGGCCTGTCCGCCATCTTGCCAACTGCAGCCTTGCGTCCAGCCGGGATCTTTTTCGATTCCATACACCGGATGCGCTTGGAGCTTGTCGACCGGATGCGCTTCGAGCGGATGCAGGGCCACGTCATCCTCCCCGTCCACACCCAGACCTGTGCGCTGGCATCAGAGGATCAAACACGAGGGCCAGTCGCCTGGTTGTTGAAGAAGCGGGTGAATGCCTGCCACGATAAAGATAGTTACTGTCGGTACCAGCCACGGCTTGAACCGGACCCCGCCCATGGTCTAGACCCTTATCCCATATGCCGGAAAAGCACGCACGCACGCACACCCCGGGCAACCGCGACACCTCTTGGCTGGCGGGCGCGCGGACGTATAAGCCGCACGTGCGTGATCTCATCAGCAGCCTCCGCGGTTTCGAGGCACCGGAAAGCCGCGCGACCGACCGCGGGACAAAGGGCCTCGACTCGGTCATCGAGGCCTGCATCGAACGCTACCAGATTGGCAAAGACACCCCCGAGGAGACCATCGCACGGAACTGGCGCTCCATCGTCGGAGAACAGTTTGCCCACCTTTGCGCGCCCGAGCGCATCGATAATACCGACACCCTGCTCATCAAAGCGCCCGGAGCCGTCGCACGGCGCGAACTCGTCTTCCGCGAGGCCCGTATTATGACCGCGCTGCGCTCTCTGCCCGGATGCGGACACATCCGCGGAATCGCTTTTCGCGCGGGGTAGGATAGCTGATCCGTTCCGTGCAACCGGTGATACGCCGGACCCGGCGCGGAGCCCGTCTACCTCATCCCTGGCCGAACCACGCGCGCTGGTGCTGAATCTCTGCTTCGATATCGAGATAAGGAATCTCGAAAAACTCGGCGGCGATGGCTTCGTGGAGGGTGATCAACCGCTGCTGAAGAAGATCGATGTACTCGTGCAGGCCGCTCTCGAAAATCTCCGAAATCGTCGAATAGGTCAGTTCGCCGTGGAGTCGTCCGGCCAGTTTTTCGGGCTCGTTCGTAAAGAGGCCCTGCGGCGTGCCGGAGAGGGCGCGGAGATTCTTGTCCACCTGCCGCACACTGAAAACGAAGGAGCGCGGAAACCGCCGGTTGAGGAGCAGAAACTCCGCCGCATTCCACGAGTAAATCTCATCAAGGTATCGGCTGTGAAAATCATCGAGGGCACTGCAGGAGCGAAGGACGGCCATCCATCCGGCAACATCAACCGTGCCGCCGACGTCCGCCCCCTTCGGTAAAACCATGAAATACTTGATGTCGATAATGCGTGAGGTCTGATCGGCGCGCTCGACATACTTGCCGATTTCCATGAACTTGAAGCCATCGCCCTGCATATACGTCGACCCCGTGAGCCCTTGGAACCGGTGGGAAAACGCCTTCACCTGATCAAAGAACTCCGACACATCGCTGCGCAGAATTTCGTCGGTCGAACCATCCCTCACAAAGTGGTAAAGTTCGTTAATGCACTCCCACATCTCAAAGGAAATTTGGTCGCGGATCATACGGGCGTTTTCGCGCGCGGCATACACACTGGAAAGGATCGACCCGGGGTTGTCGCGGTCGAAGGTCAGGAACTCGGTGACGGAATCGCCCGTGATCTCATCATACGCCTCCCGGAAGCGCTCCTCTTCGCCCGTTGAACTGACGACAGCCTCCCAGAAGCCGCTCTCGTCGCCCTCCATGAACCCCGTGAAGTCGATGAGGATCTGCAGATTCACGTCGAGCAGTCGCGCGGTGTTTTCCGCACGCTCAATGTAGCGACTCATCCAATACAAAGACTCGGCAACTCTAGAAAGCATGCTTATTCATCTCCTTTCAGCACCCATGTGTCTTTCGATCCCCCGCCCTGCGACGAGTTCACGACCAAACTGCCCTCGCGCAAGGCCACGCGCGTGAGACCGCCGGGCACGATCTTCACCGTCTCTCCGCAGAGGATGTAGGGCCGCAGGTCGATGTGTCGCCCGCGGATGCCGTGCTCCGTCCATGTGGGGTGACGGGAGAGCGAGATCGTGGGCTGCGCGATGAAGTTCCGCGGATTTTCGCGGATGAGACCGCGGAAAATCTCGACCTCCGCCTTCGTCGACTTGGGGCCGACCAGCATCCCGTAGCCCCCCGCCTCGTCGGCCGACTTTACGACAAGTTCGGGCAGGTGGTCCATAATATATTTGTAATCCTCCTCCTCGGAAGCGAGGTAGGTGCGCACGTTGCGCAGCACTGGATCCTCGTCGAGGTAAAAACGGATCATCTTCTCCATGAAATAATAGATCACCTTGTCGTCGCACACCCCCGTGCCGATGGCGTTGGCCAGCGCCACGTTGCCCGCGCGGTAGGCGTTCACCAACCCCGGCACGCCGAGGAGCGAATCGGGCCGGAAGACACTCGGATCGAGAAAGTCATCGTCGACCCGACGGTAAATAACATCGACCTGACGCAAGCCACTTGTCGTACGCATGTAGACCTTGGCGTCGCGGACGATCAGGTCGCGCCCCTCCACAATCTCAATCCCCATCTGCCGAGCCAGAAAACAGTGTTCAAAATAAGCACTGTTATAGACTCCGGGCGTAAGAATAACAACGTTGGCGTCCTGCTTGCCCTGCGGCGCGATCCAGCGCAGCGTACGGAGGAGGTCCTCGCTGTAGCCGAGAATCGGCTCCACCCCGGCGCGCGGAAAGAGATACGGGAAGGCACGCTTCATGGCCTGCCGGTTTTCCAGCATGTAGGAAACCCCGGACGGGCACCGCGCGTTGTCTTCGAGGACAAGATAGTTTCCCTCGCCGTCGCGGATCAGGTCAGTGCCGCAGATGTGCACGTAGATGTCGCGCGGCACATCCATACCCATGAACTCCGGTCGGAAATGCTTTGCCGATTTGATGTACGACTCCGGCACGATCCCCTCCTTCACGATCCGCTGATCGTGATAAACATCATGCACAAAGGCGTTGAGCGCGTGGATGCGTTGTGTCAGCCCGCGCTCGATTAACTGCCATTCGGATTGCGGAATGATTCGCGGGATCAGGTCGAAAGGAAATATCCGCTCCGTTCCCTGCTCATCATGGTAGACCGTGAACGTCACTCCCTGGCGCAAAAACGAAAGGTCTATCGCTCCCCGCTTGCGGTCAAACTCCGCCTCTTTCAGCCCGCTGAAACTCTCCAGCAACTTCCGGTAGTGCGGTCGCACCTGTCCGTCGGCCGCGAACATCTCGTCGAAAAATCCGTCTGTCGAGTATTTAGAAAAATCCATGCAAACCCCGGTTCACTGATTATAAAGCTACTCTTGTGCCGATTCGCCATCCGTGCAACCCGGAAATAGGATTCCACCTCTCCGGGACACGGCACGTCCTACGTTTTCGCTTCCTGCGGACGGCCGGACGGATCAGGTACACGCGACACCGCATCGGCACCTGCCGGTGACTTCCGCATGAAGGCTTCCTTGCCTAATCCGGACTTTCTTTCGCTCGCCAAAGGGCGCAGGAGAGGGGAGGCAGGCGGACGTGGCCGTCGTCATCGAGAGGAAGAAGTGCGCTTCGCAGTCCCTTCGCGTCGAAGCGCTCGGCGTCGGCGATCTGTTTGAGCTGCGTCACGTCAGGCTCGGGCAACGGCAGGGACACCGGATGAAAGGCAGGATTCACGGCGAAGAGCAACCGGTCCGCGCCGCGCGAACCGTCGGCGTTGATGAGAAGAGCGAGCGCGTTCTCCTTCCGCGACGAGGCGTAGTATTCGCGGTTCGGCGGGTCATGCAGGCAGAGGAGGCGCCGCCCCTCACCCATGCGAAAAGCGATCCACGCGCGGAAATAGTCGTGGGTGGAGGGAAACTCCCGCATCCGCTCGTAGTGCAGTGCGTTCGTATCGCCGTCCTGATACGTATTGCGCTTTCCGCCCTTGGACTTGAGCATGTCGACGCCCTGGTGCAGCATCGGTATACCGCCGGAGAGGAAGAGAATCGCGGCCATGAGGTGCGTCCGCCTGCGATCATTGAGTGTGGGGTGCTCCCCGCTGCCGCTCTCGTGCTCGGTGATCTCGTCGATCCAACAGCGATCGTCGTGCGACTCCACGTAGTTGACTGTCTGAGCGGGAAAGCGAAAGCTGTCGCGCGAGCCGGTCATAAAGTAGAACAGGCCCTCCGCGCCCCCCTCCCCGCGCACGTACTCCTTGAGAAACTCGCGGTATCCGTCGTTCCATGACGCGATTCCGGTATCCTTGAGCTGGTCGACGATGTGCCCGCGGAAGCTCCATGGCTCCGCCACGAGAACCGTCGACGGCTTGACAGCTTTGACGGCTTTCTCGATTTCCACGAGGGTGTCTCGGCCGAGGAGTTCGCCGAGGTCGAAGCGAAATCCGTCGACGTCGAAGTGTTTGATGAGAAAGAGGAGGCTGTCAATGATGAGCCGCCGCACCATAGGTGTTGTGCAGTCAAAAGTGTTGCCGCATCCGCTGTAGTTGAGGTAGTTTCCGTGCTGGTCGAGGAGGAAGTAGTAATTGCGGTCGATATATTGGAAGTGATTGGGCTCGCCCGTATGGTTGTAGACGACATCAATGAGCACGGCGATACCCGCCCCATGAAAGGCGGCAACAAGGTCGGCGAACTCCGCGAAGACATCTGCTCCCGCGCCGGAGGAGCAATACTGGGGCGCGGGCGAGAAGTAATTGATCGGCATGTAGCCCCATCCGTACTCGGCAAAATCGGCGGAGTCATAGGCCTGGATCGGCTGCAGCTCCACGGCGTTGATACCGAGACTTCGCAGATAGCTTCCGTTTTCCCGCACCCAACGGGCGAGGCCGGAAAAGCCGGAGCGCTCGCCGTTGCTGATCTCGACAGGCGCATGCGCGGCGAGATCGCGCACATGCCCCTCCACAACGACCAGTTCCTGCCACGGGGGCGGCGAAAACGGTTTTTCCACGCACGGAAGAGTCGACTCGTCGACGACGATCCCCGGCCCCGTCGGCCCGACGATGGTTTTCGCGTAGGGGTCGAGCACCCGGAAATCCGGATCGAAATGGGTGAAGGCTTCGACAGCATGGCCGTGTACCTGGTAGTGATAAAACCAACCGTTGCGATTGCCCGGGACGGTGGTTTCCCAAACCACATTGTCGCGCAGGTGCATGGCCACCGGTTTCCCGGGTTCACCGGTGGCGTCTTCGTAGAGGTAAAGATTGACACCGTGCGCAAGCGGGGCGAAGAGGCGGAAGACGGTTTCGTTTTCCGCGCAGACCGCTCCGAGCGGAAGGCCGGTGTCCAGTTCCTTGAGAAAAGGACCGGGGCGCATGTGCACGGTCTCTTCCTTCTCGTCAATGGCGACGACAAGGAACCAGTCGCTGGCGATATTGAAGGGCAGCGGCGTCTCGAAGTAGAATTCGTGATGCCCGGTCCGCTTGGGATAGTAGGCGTAGTTGCGGTTGCCCTGGTCATCGCACACCTCGTTGGGCGCGTCGTGAGGCACATCGATCCACCGTTCCTTGCCCGTGACGAACTTGAACTGCCGGTCTTTCCAACCCTTTGCCCTTTTCCGCGGCACAGTAAGCGTGAGGTAGCGGCTGTCCCCGCCGTCTTCGGCGGTTCCGTTTTCCCGCGGGGACGCATCCTTTTCGCGCAATCCTTCAGCAAGTGTATGATCGGCTTCGTGCAGCTTCCATTCTTCTTGGCCGATCACCTCCTGCCACCCGTTGAAATCGCCGGCGAGGTAAACCCCCCTCTCCTCCTCGAGATCGAAATCCGCCAGTTCGGAGAGCGGCAGGACGAAATGCACATCGCCGCCCTCGGAATAATATCCGCTGAGGCGCGCGTAGTGCATGGGCGGAGCCGGGCGCACGCGCCGCACAGGCAGGCGGTCCGCGCCCCAGAAGATCATGGGTGGTTTCTTACGGTTCCAATCCTCACGCAGGCTCAGCACCCCGCTCTTCGGCGATGCCCAGACCGCCCCGTAGATTCGACTTTTTTCTTCCGCCATACAAAATTTTCAGCTTGGAGCGTGCCACCGCCGCACAGGCTTGCGGCTTGATTTTGCGGCGCGATCTCCAAAACGTGGTGGAGACTGTGACTTCCGAACCCTTGGACGCAACACCTGAAAAAGTCCTCGTCGCCCTTTCCGGGGGTGTCGACAGCGCCGTGGCCGCGCTCGAACTCGTGGAACATGGCCACGATGTGGCCGCCGCTTACATGAAAAACTGGATGAACGAGGAGGATCCGTTTGGTGAGTGCCCGTGGCAAGCCGATATCCGCGACGCCGAGGCAGTGGCGGAACAGCTCGGCATCCCCTTCCGCGTGCTCAACTTCATGGCGGACTACCGCAGTCGCGTCGTCGACTATCTCATCGACGGCTATGCCCGCGGCCTCACGCCAAACCCCGACGTCATGTGCAACCGCGAGATGAAGTTCGGCGTTCTCCTCGACTGGGCGCTGGACAACGGCTTCGACGCCGTGGCCACGGGGCACTATTGCCGCCGCGCGGAGGCACCGCCCGGAACCCGCTACGGCGGCGGCCCCACCCTCCTCGCGGGTGTGGACGAAAACAAGGACCAGAGCTATTTTCTCGCCATGATCACCCGCCCGCAGTTGGAGCGCGCGCGCTTTCCCGTCGGCCACTTGCGCAAGCCGGAGGTTCGCGCCCGTGCTAAAACGGCGGGCCTGCCCAACGCCGGCAAAAAGGACAGCCAAGGCATCTGCTTTATCGGCAAAGTGCGCATGAACGATTTTCTGCGTGAATACATCCCCGACCATCCCGGCGAAATCGTGAACACGTCGGGCGAAGTCCTCGGCATCCACCGTGGCTTGCACCGCTACACCATCGGCCAGCGGCGCGGCATCGGCCTGCCCTCGAACAGCGACTTCAACCACTACGTCGTCATCGCCAAGGAGGTCGGGGCCAACCGACTGGTCGTCGCCTTTGAACAGGAACGACCGGCCGCTCTCTGGCACGCGTCGGTCGGCTTGCACCGCATCAACTGGATCGCAGGCGATCCCCCCTCCGAACCCACCGACCTGCTCTGCAAAGTGCGCTACCGCGACCCGAGTGTGGCGGCCCGCTTCGCGCCAGAGGGTCCGGACAGCGGACGACTCGTCTTCAAGGAAGAACAGCGCGGTCTCGCCAGCGGGCAAGTGTGCGCCCTATACGACGGCGAACGACTTCTCGGGGGCGGCATCTACCCGTGATGGCCCGAAGAATCGCACCTTTGGATTTTTAAAGGTGGCCCGCGCGGCGCGCGCACGTATTGTGCCAAGCTTTTCTTCACCTTTCTCCCCGTGATGAGCCTCATCGACCAACTCCTGGACAAGCTTCAGCGCCATCCGAAACGGGTGGTCTTTCCAGAGGGATCGGACCCCCGCATTATACAGACCGCGCGCCAGTTCGTCACCCGCCGCTGCGGCGTGCCCGTGCTCCTTGGCGACCGCGGCGAAATCAAAGACCGCGCCCAGCGCCTCGACATCCGCCTCGACGGCATCCGCATTATGGAGCCTGAGCGCAGCGACGACTTCGAGCTGTTCCGCCCGATGGTTGACAGCCACCCGCGCTACGGGAACCTGACCGACGAGGAGAAGCGGGCCCTGCTCCTCGACCGGCACAGTTTCGGTGCCTTTATGCTGGCCTCGGGACGCGTCGACGCCTTCGTCGGCGGCGCGACCGCCAGTTCGTCAAGCGGACTGCGTTCACTCTTCCGTATCATCCCCCGTGAAGAGGGATTCCGTACGGCCTCGTCCATGCTCATCCTCGACCAGGAGAAGCGCGAATTCGGCTTCGGCGGCCTCCTCTTCCTCGCCGACTGCGGCGTCATACCGAATCCCGACGCCGATCAATTGGCCGATATCGCGGTGACCACTGCCGATATCGCCGCGCACCTCACCAACGAAACCCCGCGTGTCGCCATGCTTTCCTTCGCCACGCATTCGAGCCGCCTCGGACTGCCCATGCTGGAGAAAATCCGAGAAGCCCGCGACATCGCACGCGAACGCGCCTCCGCCCGCGGCATCGAAATCGAAGTTGACGGCGAACTACAGCTCGATGCCGCCCTCGACCCCGCCGTCGCAGAGCAGAAGGGCGTGTCGGGTTCGCCCGTCGCCGGGCGCGCCAACGTGCTTGTCTTTCCCGACCTTAACGCCGGCAACATTGCCTCCAAGATGATCCAAGTCGTGGCCGGCGCGCGCACCTACGGCCAGATTATCACCGGACTGAGCCGCCCCTGCGCCGAAATCAGCCGCGGCGCGCACGCCTACGACATCTTCGGCACGGCCGTCATCGCAGCCTGCCAAGCGATCGAACGCTCCTTTCTTTTCGGCACCGGAAAACCCACCACTTCATGAGTGATGCACCCAAGCGCAATCCGGCTTCCGCGCAGAGCGTCGGCCATCGGAACGGGTTACAGACCCAGCCCCTCAACCGCAACATCCCTCGCCTCTTCGTTGCCGCCACCCGGCAAAACGACGGCAAAACCACGACCTGCCTCGGGCTCTTCGCCGCCTTACGCAAAATCTATGGTAAAGTCGGCTACATCAAGCCGATCGGACAGCGCTTTATCGAGATCGACGGCGTCATGATCGACGAGGATTCTTTCCTCCTCAACAGCATTTACGACGTCGAAGTTCCCATCGAAGCCATGAGTCCCGTGGCCATCGACGGCACCTTCACGCGGCGCTACATCGACGATCCCGAGAACACGCGTCCCGTCCTCGTCGACAAGATTGTCCGCGCCTTCGACCGTACCTCGTTTCAAAAGCGAGCCGTCATCATCGAGGGCTCGGGCCACGCCGGAGTCGGCGCCGTCTGCGATCTCTCCAACGCAAAGGTAGCGCGGCTCCTCGGGGCCAAAGCCGTCATTGTGGCAGGCGGCGGCATCGGCAAACCCGTCGACGAAATCGCCCTCAACCTCTCACTCTTTGAAAAAGAGGGCGTCGATGTCGTCGGCGCAATCATCAATAAAGTGCATCCCGACAAAGCCGACATCGTCCGGCACTACACCGGTAATGCCCTCGCACGCATGGGTCTTCCCCTCCTCGGCACCATTCCCGAGCAACGGCAACTCCTCGCCCCCAACCTCTCGCAAATCGTCGAAGAGGTGAACGGGCGCTGGCTCAACGGGCGAACGGCGGGCGCGCACGGACGCATCACGCAAGTCGTCGTCGGGGCCATGGCCGCGCGCGGCATTATCGACCTCTTTCGCCCCGGCGTGCTCATCATCACCCCCGGCGACCGTGACGACGTCCTCCTCGCCGCCACCGCATCCGCCGGCGTCTCAAGCCAACCTCTCGTCTCCGGCATCGTCCTTACACGCAACGTCCTGCCACACCCAAAGCTCATGGAAATGCTCGCACGCACAAGCATCCCCATCGTCATCACTGCCGACGAGAGCTATGCCGTCGCCTCCAAAATCCACTCCATGACCGTGAAGACACAGCCCGACGACGCCGACAAAATCCCCATCATCCAGCGCCTCTTCGCCGAAAACATCGACATGGACATGCTCGTCCCCCGCCTCCAGTCGAGCCGCTTCGACTGAATCCGAAAGCACCTCGAATCAAATATCTTGAAGAATTTGGTTGTAAGCGACCTGCGCTTCCGCGAGTAATAAGAAAAGTCTTTTAATTTTCTTCGAGAAATTTAGCTCATATTTAGGGTCGAGTGCTCCATTATTTTTATCATGGGTGAGATTCGCATAAAACGCAAGGACGGGCCGGCGGTGTATCATGTAACATCGCGGGTGATTCAGAAGCGGCGGTTGCTGGCAGAGGGTCAGCGGGAGGTGTGGGTCGCGGCGCTGCGCCGTGCGGCGGAGTTTAGCGGGGTGGAGGTGATCACCTACTGTGTGCTGGAGACGCACTTTCATATTCTTGTGCGCATTGATCCGGCGGTGCGGCAGTGCGACGATGCCACCCTGGTGCGG
Organism: Opitutales bacterium; assembly: GCA_007123395.1. GTDB lineage: Bacteria > Verrucomicrobiota > Verrucomicrobiia > Opitutales > Oceanipulchritudinaceae > SLLG01. Next base: position 242 of record SKLD01000307.1, on the reverse strand, counting down.
CGCTACCGCGCGCTCTACGGGGCGTCGCGCGCGCAGTGGAGCGGGCTCAACGCGGACGAGCTGGCGCATGCGCTGGAGAAGGGAGAGCCGGAGGTAGCGGAAGAACTGCGGGAGCGGCTGCGTCGGCGCATGGGGGATATTTCGGAGTTCATGCGCACGCTGCGGCAGCGCTACACGCGGTGGTTCAACCTCGCGCACGGGACGGCGGGGACACTGTGGGCGGAGCGCTTCGGCAGTGTGCT
>SKLD01000235.1 GCA_007123395.1 Opitutales bacterium | reverse complement strand
GGCGGTCAGGTGCGTGTGAACAGCATTCTCATCGACGGGGAAACGCCGGGCGTCTCCGCGCAGCCCTATCCGTGGACGGGCTCTTACTTTCCGGAGCATCCGGTGGAAATTTCGGCGCAGCCACGCGATGGCCACCGCTTTGTGAAGTGGCGGGTCACTGCGGCGGGCGATGAAGTGCCCGCCGTATACGGCAGTCCGGTCCTGACGCTGAATGTGAGCGAGGCGACAACGGCGAAGGCTGTGTTCGCACCGTTGCCGCCCGCCTTCATTGAAGTGACCGCCGGAGCCTCGGTGACCATGGATACCAGTGCTTGGTTCCCCGGTGAAGGCACCGCTTCCGCTGTCTCCGCCGTCAGCGACAACGACTCGGTGCTCGCGGCTTCCTTTGTGGGCGGGGAGCTTGTTCTGACGGGGATATCGGCAGGCGAGGCAACTATTGGATTAACGGTCGAGGCCGGCGAATTCCCCGGCTTTGAGCACACTTTGCGCGTTCTTGTTTATGCCGCGCCCCTCGTCCTCGCACAGGAATCGTATGTTTTCGATACATGGGCGGCGGACGAACCGGCGGGGAGCTATCCGCTGCACATGCTTTTCACGCAAAGTGACACGACCGATCCCGATCTCGCCGCGCCGCTTTTGTTTGCCTACCGCATCCCGCCGGAGGATGCCCGGGAGCCGGAGGATGTACTTTTCCCCTACGCTGCTTCGCGGCGCACCCGTATCAACGGGCTGGGTGAGGACGGCATCCTCTTCATCAACACGGGACGCGGGCGCGATCTGGGTGCCGCCGTGCTCAGTCTCGATACCAGCGAGTCTAAGGACATCCAAGTCGTTTGGACAGCGGGGACGGTCCTTCCCAACAGCAGGATCTACGGATTGCGGCTGCAACACCGGATCGGGTTGGACGGTCCGTGGCGGGATGTTACGGACACCGCCGGTGCTCCCGTGGGCTACGTGCGCCATGAAGCGGAAGGGCATGCAGTCAGGATCGGGCCGGTCACCCTTCCGGCGGATGCGGAAGACAAGCCCCTCGTGCAGTTGCGTTGGAAGTACCACCATATTTCCGGATCCGACGGCCCCCGCGCCGCCCTGCGTCTCGATGACATCATCGTCACCGCGGGATCTCCCGTGCGCTTCACCGATTGGCTGTTGCGCGAGGTTCCCGATCCCGCCCTGCGCGCCGATCCGGATCATGCCGGTCCCTTTGCCGACCCGTCCGGCAACGGATTCCCCAATCTTGTGCGCTATGCCCTCGGGCTCGGGATTATGGAGCCACCCGATGCGCGCATGCCCCGCCTCCATGGGACCGGAGAGGGCGGTCTCGTTTACCAGTTTCCCTACGATCCGCAATTGACCGACATTACCTACCGCGTTGTCGCCTCGGAGGATTTTGTGGACTGGGATGCAGTTCTCTTCGACTCGGGAATCGACACCACTCCGCCTACCGTTGGGGACTGGTTGGCGATTCCGCTCAATCCGGGACCCAGCCGGTATGTCCGCCTTCTGGTGACACCGGCGAACGATTGATGCCGCGATTGCGCTTGCTACCCTTGGCAATCCGTTCCTATCTTTTCTGAAGAATTAGGTTTCTTCGAATTTGTATGATGGATCCATCTATTTGGACAGGAATGTATGGAGAGTTTTCCTTGCCTGAGGCCCTCCGTATACTCAGCGGCTGCGGATGGCGACGGTTTGAAATTTCTTCCGAGCATCTTGTCTCTATTGAGAAATCCAACGATCCGGATTCTCTGATTGAAAAAGCACAGGCCTGCATTTGCGCACATGGGCTTTCAACGCCGCAGGCTCATGCCCTCTTGGACGCGAATGTGGCATCCGCCGACCCAAAGCGTCGTGCGCAGGATGTTCGGCGTCTGCTTCACCATATCGAGATTGCCGCAAGATTTTCCGTTAAGACGCTAGTCATACATCCCGGAGGATACGATCCGCCTTTGGACACGGGGAGAGATGACATTCCCGGGTTCAATGTAGCGGCTTTTCGAATTCTTGGTGATGCCGCGGCAAAGCATGGTATACGCATTGGCCTCGAAAATCTCCCTTCCCCCGGTGTCTCCACCGCGCGGGAGATGATATCGCTACTTCAGCTCATTGACCACCCTGCCATAGGTGTCACCCTCGATACCTCGCATGCCAACATGTGTTCCCTAAGCAGTGCAACGATGGTCCGGGAATTGGGGGAACATCTCATCGCAACTCACATTTCCGATAATGACGGAAGTGGCGACCAGCACCTTACGCCCGGAGGCGGAACGATTGACTGGGTTGGGCTCATGAAAGCATTCCGCAACATTGGTTACGAAGGAATTATCAACCTCGAAATTCCAGGTGAACGCCACGAAATACCCGAGTTCCGCCGGTTGAAAACCCGCTTTGCCCTCGAGGTCGCAGAGTGCCTTGTCGGGCTCTGAAGGACGGAATCTCACGGCGCACTCTCCGCTGGAAGATCAGGCTGGGGCGCACCTAAAAAATGTACGCCACCACTTGTTCGGAGCAGACCATTGTGCCGAAGGTGCGGATGGAGGCGGCGTGGGCGCCGTGGATGGGGTAGGCGACGAGTTTGTCCTCGGCGGGGTCGGCGATTTCGCACAGCCGCTTCCAGAAGAGTTCGAAACGGTCTGCGGGCAGGCGGCATTCGAAGACGCTCTTCTGCACGCGCACACCGAAGTCGAGGCAGCAGGCGGCGGATTTCCGCAGCCTTTTGGGTTCGCAGATGTCGTAGGCGATGATCACATACATGGTCTTTGCGCCGCGGGGGTGGCCGCGGCGTTCGCTGGCGTTGGCAAGGCGGGGAAAGGCTTCGTGCCACCAGCCGTCGCGCCAGCTCAGTTCATCCTGAAGGGTCGCAGGGGGCATCCTTCGTTGAAGGCGCGCTTCGCTTGGTAACAATGGTCTTTAATGACCTGCCGCAGCGTTGTCCGGTGACCCGCTTGTTCGTGCAGGAACTCGCGTTCGAGGCGGTTTTCCAGTGCTCCGAAGAGCTTGCGGCGTGAGTCGCGGCGCAGGAAGCATCCGCCGTCGCGGTATTCGAAGTCCTCTTCCTGGAAGCGCTTGTGGTTCTTGATTTTCGCGACGATGAGGCGGCGCGACTGCTCAAGGCGGAAGGCGGGGTCGCGCGCACGGTCGAGTTGCGCCGCGAGGACGGCGGTGGAGGCGCCCGCCGGAATGGCATGGCCGGAGGGGAAGGTGCCGTGCGCCATGAAGAGCACGGGAATGTTCTTCCGCAGCAGGCCGCAGAGCGCCGGGGTGGAGAGCGCCACCCCGGCGTCGACGACGACGTGCTCGATGTCGACGAGCGGGATGGACCGGCGCTCGGGATATTGCCCTTCGGCGTGGCGGGGCACCGTGACCTCGAGCCGCTCGGACTGGAGCGACACTTTCATGCCCTTGGTCGTGAAGTAGGCGATTGGCATGGCATTGGCATGTCAGGGTTTCATTGTGGTGTGGCAAAAGGGTTTATGCGGTCTGTCTCCGTGGAAGCGGCATCTTGCCGCTTTTCCCGTGGTCAAGGTCCGTGGAAGCGGCATCCTGCCGCTTTTCCCGTGGCCAAGGTCCGTGGAAGCGGCATCCTGCCGCTTT
>SKLD01000474.1 GCA_007123395.1 Opitutales bacterium | reverse complement strand
GCGTGTGGTATAACGGGGAGCGCGGCCGCGTGGGGACTTTGTGGGCGGAGCGCTACAAGAGCTGCGTTGTGCAGGACAGTCCGCAGGTGCTGCGTGTGGTGGGGGCGTATATCGAGCTGAATCCGGTGCGCGCGGGCTTGGCGGAGCGTGCGGAGGCCTACCGCTGGAGCGGGTACGGGGCGGCTGTGGGCGGGGAGGTGCCGACATCGCTGCGGACATGGGCGCGGTCGGGGATTGTCGGGATGCTGGGGGCGGACAGAAGAGAGGAAGATGGGGAAGAAGACGAAGAGGGAGAGAAAAAGTTCATTGAGTCATACGGACGGTTGATTTGGGTGAAGGACGACACCGGGAGCACCGGCGAGGGCGTGGATGCGGAGCTTCCGGAGCGAGTGCCCGGTCTCCTGCGGGGGTTGATTGTCGGGACGAAGGCATTTGTCGCGTCGATGATAGAAGCGACCGGGTGCAACCGGTCACGGGGTCCGGCGGAGTGCGGCGGACGGGCCGGACCGGAGCCGCTCTTTCAGGCGCGGCGGCCGCGTTTGCGGCGTATGCCGTCGGCCGGCTGAGCCGGTTCGGGCGGAAATTTGAGCCGAACGGGCGCCCGCAACGCCAACGGCGGCGGACGCGGCGCGGAAATCCGGCGCCGGAGCAGTCGCGCGCTGAAAAAAGCGGGGGATTCGGACAACTTTTTGTTCGCCAAGGGAGTGGCGTCGCGCCAAGATTGGAGGTTTTCATTCAGTTTTAAAATTTGTTCATTATCAATGAGTAAGGAAACACCCCAAACGGACGTATACGATTCCTCGAAGATCCAGAAACTGGAGGGCTTGGAGGGTGTGCGGAAGCGTCCGGACATGTATATCGGCGACACGAACGAGCGCGGGCTGCACCATTGTGTGTTCGAAATTGTCGACAACGCCATCGACGAGGCGCTCGCGGGCTTTTGCACGGTTGCAAAAGTGTCGATCCACGCGGACGGCTCGATCTCCGTGGAAGACAACGGGCGCGGCATTCCGGTGGACATGCACCCGAAGTACAACATGCCCGCGCTGGAGCTGGTGATGACGAACCTGCACGCCGGGGGCAAGTTCGGCAAGGGCGCCTACCAAGTATCGGGCGGTCTGCACGGTGTGGGGGCCAAGTGCGTCAACGCTGTCTCCGAATGGTTCGAGGTCGAGGTCAGCCGCGACGAGCAGGTTCATTTCATGGGCTTCAGCCGGGGTAAGACGACCGAGAAGATGAAGATCATCGGGAAAACCAAGAAGACCGGCACGAAAATCAGTTGGCTGCCCGACCCGGAAATCTTCCTCACGACACGCGAATTCAAATACGACCTGCTCGCCAAGCGCCTTCGCGAGCTGGCCTTCCTCAACCCCGGCCTCGAAATCCACCTTGAGGACGGGCGCGCCAACCGCAAAGAGACTTTCCTCTTCAGAAACGGCATCGCGGAATACGTCGCGTTCCTCAACCGCGGCAAGACGACCATCCATCCCAACGTGGTGTCGTTCAGCGGAGACGCTCCGGCGGTGGAGGGCGAAGCCTCGGGCGCGAAGATCATCGTCGATATCGCGCTGCAGTACAACGACGGCTACAATGACCAGATCTACGCCTACGCCAACTCGATTCACAACATCGAGGGCGGCACGCACCTGAGCGGCTTCCGCACGGCGCTCACGCGGGTGATCAACACCTACGCCAAGTCCAACAACCTCGTGAAGGACAAGGATCCGTCGATCTCCGGCGACGATGTGCGCGAAGGCCTTACCGCCGTGGTTTCGGTGAAAGTGCCGGAGCCGCGCTTCGAGGGGCAGACCAAAACCAAGCTCTCCAACGGCGAGGTCGACGGCATCGTGCAGAAGATCGTGGGCGAGAAGCTCAAATACGAGTTCGAGACCAATCCGTCCCTCGCGAAGAAGATGGTCGACAAGGCGCTCAACGCCGCCCGCGCCCGCGATGCCGCGCGGAAGGCCCGCGAGACCGTGCGCAAGTCCGCCATGGCCTCGGGCGGTCTCCCCGGCAAGCTCGCCGACTGCTCGGAAAAGGATCCCTCACTCTGCGAGCTCTTCATCGTGGAAGGCGACTCCGCCGGCGGCTCCGCCAAGCAGGGCCGCGACCGCCGCTACCAAGCCATCCTCCCGCTCCGCGGCAAGCTCATCAACGTGGAAAAAGCGCGCATCGACAAGGTACTCAACAACAACGAAATCCGCACGATGATCACGGCCATGGGCACGGGCATCGGCGACCATGAGGGCGACGGTGCCTTCGACGCGGGCAAAGCGCGGTACCACCGCATCATCATCATGTGTGACGCGGATGTGGACGGCGCGCACATCTCCACCCTGCTTCTCACCTTCCTTTACCGGCAGATGAAGGGGCTCATCGAAAAGGGCTACGTCTACATCGCCCAGCCGCCGCTCTACAAAATCAAGCGCAAGCGCCGCGAGCAGTACATCGACAACGATGAAGCCATGAACCGCATCCTCCTCGAGCTGGGCTCGGAGGACATGACGCTCATCCGCCTGCGCGACAACCACCAATACCCGTCGTCAAAGGTCGACCGTATCGTCGAGTGCCTCGCCCGCCTCGAGCAACTGGGCAGCGGCGTGACGCGCTACGGATGCGACATGGAGACCTACCTCGACCAGCACGACGAGCAACAGCGCCTGCCGAAGTACCTCGTGCGCATGCGCACCGGCAACGAGGAGGAGTTCCGCTTCCTGCGCGACGAGGACCACCGCATGAAATTCATCGCCGACGAAGGCATCGAAGACGCCTTTGCCGAGACGGTCATCCGCCAAGTCACGCAAAATGATCGCGTCGTCAACCAGCGCCTGAGCATCCTCGAAATCTTCGAGGCCGGTGCCATCGCCAAGATTCTTCTGGAGCTGGCCAAAATGGGCCTTGACGTGAAAAACTGGAAGCCCGGCCCCGACCCGCGCTATGAACTCGTCGAAAATTTCGGCCAAGAGGAGAAGGAGAACCGGATCCCCCTGCACAGCATTCTCGAGTTGCTGCCGAAGATTCGCGAGCTGGGACGCCGCGGGCTCTCCATCCAGCGCTACAAGGGACTGGGCGAGATGAACCCGAAACAGCTTTACGAGACGACGATGAACCCCGAGACCCGGCGCCTCCTGCGCGTCGACATCGAGGACGCCGCCAAGGCCGAGCAAATCTTCAGCATGCTCATGGGCGACAACGTCCCGGCCCGGCGCGCCTTCATCGAGGACAACGCCCTCAACGTCCGCAACCTTGATATTTGATTCGCATGTATACGGAGAAAGAAAAGCTCAGCCCGACGAACATCACCGAGGTGATGGAGCGCGCCTACATCGATTACTCGATGTCGGTCATTGTCAGCCGGGCGCTCCCCGACGCCCGCGACGGTCTCAAGCCCGTGCAGCGCCGCATCCTCTACTCAATGATCCGGCAGGGCCTCGTCCATAACCGTTCCTTCGACAAGTGCGCCGCCGTTGTCGGTGAAGTGCTGGGCAAGTACCACCCGCACGGTGACGCCTCTGTCTACGACACCCTCGTGCGCATGGCGCAAAACTGGGTCATGCGCGTGCCGCTCGTCGACCCGCAGGGCAACTTCGGCTCGATCGACGGCGACCCGCCCGCCGCCTACCGGTATACGGAGTGTCGTCTCACCGCCCCGGCCGAGGAGTTGCTGCGCCAGCTCGATGAAAACACCGTCGACTTTGTCGCCAACTACAAGGAAGACACGACTGAGCCCTCCGTCCTGCCCGCCGCCCTGCCCAACCTTCTCATGAATGGGTCAACGGGCATCGCCGTGGGCATGACGACCAACATCCCGCCGCACAACCTCGGCGAACTCATCGACGGCATCTGTGCACTTATCGACAACCCCAACATGCCCATCGAAGAACTGATGGGCTACATCAAGGGCCCGGACTTTCCGACCGGCGGCGCCATCCTCGGGCGCGAGGGCATCGAAAACTACATGCGCACGGGCCGCGGCATCGTCCGCATGCGGGGGATCATCCACACCGAGGAGCTGAAGAACGGCAAAGAGCAGCTCGTTGTCACCGAAATCCCCTACAACGTCAACCGCGCCAACCTCGTCTCCCGTATCGCCGAGCTAGTGCAGGAAAAGGTCATCGAAGGCGTCTCCGATCTGCGCGACGAATCCGACGAAAACACGCGCATCGTCATCGAGCTGAAGCGCGGCGAGATCCCGCGTGTCGTCGTTAACAAACTTTTCAAGCACACCGCTCTGGAATCGTCCTTCGGGGTCATCATGCTCGCGCTCGTCGACCGCCGTCCGAAGGAGATGAACATGCGCGAGATGATCGATGTCTACATCGACCACCGCCGCGATGTCGTCATGCGCCGCACCATCTTCCGCAAGGAAAAGGCCGAGGCGCGGGCGCACATCCTCGAAGGCCTGAAGATCGCCCTCGACAACCTCGACGACTTCGTCCGCATCATCCGCGCCAGCGCCAACCGCGACGAGGCGAAGACCCGCCTCATGGCCAAGTATCCGCTTTCCGTGAAGCAGGCCGACGCTATCCTCGACATGCGCCTTTACCAACTCACGGGCCTCGAGCGCGACAAGATCGAAGCGGAATACCTCGAACTCCTCAAGCTCATCGCCGAGCTGACGGAGATCATCGAGAACGAGAGCCGCCTCCTCGAAGTCATCAAGACCGAACTGACGACCGTGCGCGAAAAGTTCGCCACCCCGCGCCGCTCGCAGGTGATTGCGGCGGAAGGCGAATTCAAGATGGAAGACCTCATCGCCAACGAGGGCTGTATTATCACCGTTTCGCACAAGGGCTTCATCAAGCGCACGCCCGTCTCCAGCTACCGTTCGCAAAAGCGCGGAGGCAAGGGTGTCATCGGCACAGGCTCGCACGATGAGGACTTTGTCGAGCACCTCTTCACGGCGAGCACACACGACTACATGATGTTCTTCATGAACAACGGGAGGGTCTACGTGGAGAAGGTTTACGACATCCCCGAAGGCACGCGCGTCTCGAAGGGCCGCAGCATTGTCAACGTCCTCGAAATGCAGAAAGACGAGCGCATCGCCGCGATGATCCCGATCAAGGAGTTCCGCGAAGATAACCACCTCGTCATGGCCACACGCAAGGGCACGGTGAAAAAGACCAACCTCCGCGACTACAAGAACTTCCGCCGCGGCGGCATCATCGGCATCAATATCGACGAGGGTGATACCCTCATCGGCGTGAAGCTCACGCTCGGCGAAGATGAACTGGTCATGATCACCCGCAAGGGCATGTCCATCCGTTTCCACGAAAAGGCGCTGCGCGACCAAGGGCGCGCCACCCGCGGCGTACGCGGCATCAAGCTCAAGGGCAAGGATGACTACGTCGTCACCATCGAAGTCGTGAATCCCAAGGAGACACTCCTCATTGCGGGCCAGAACGGACAGGGCAAGCGTACCCAGTTCGACCAATACCGCGTGCAGAGCCGCGGCGGGTCCGGCATCATCGCCATGAAGACGACCGGTGTCGCCGGCGCGCTGAGCGTGGACGAAGACGACGAGATCATGCTCTTCACGCACCACGGGCAGGCCGTGCGCACCCGCGTGAAGGAAGTCCGCGTCATCGGTCGGACCACCCAAGGCGTCCGCCTCATCAACATGGCCGAAGGCGACAAGCTCATCGGCATCACCAAGGTCATCCAAATCGAAGAGGACGAAGCGTGACGCGGGCGTAGGCGCGCGAAGCCGGGCTCTCCCCCCCCCGGGGCCTCCAACGGCCTCGGGAACGGCTGTATTCGGCACGGCACAAACGTCCGCATTTCAAGACTGTGTTCATGACCGCTTCACACCAGACGGCATCCGGCGGGTTACGCGGGATCAAATCCAACCTACGCCGAATCCTTCGGCGCATCGGATTCGACACGCCGCCGCGGGACACGGCGGAAGCCTTTCCGGAACCCGGCAAAGACAACGACCCGGAAGCCAACGACGAAGCAACCCATACGGCGGCCCCCGCCGCCGCGCAGGCGGAGAGCCAGAAGCTTGAACGGCAGGAGGTAGATGAGGCATGGCTTGGCGAATGGCGCGCGGTCCTCAATGATCGCCTTTCCGAGCGGGAGCGGCGCCGCTCGCGCGACGCCGTCCTCGTCCGCAACAGCCACCGTCACATCGACAACCTTGTCGCCCGCATTGATGAACTGGAGGAGGATCTCCGCGCTGCCGAAAGGCGGGAAGACACCGTCGCGGAACCTCCGCCGTCCCCAGCCTCCGCGCCTGAGCCGGAACCGGCTTCCATGCCCGCCGCCGATGGTTCCGCGGCCTACGCCCCGCCCGAACCTGTAATGCTTGAGTCCGGCGAGGACTGCGGAGACACGTTTGTCGACGAGGCGACCGTCCGTACCCAAAAAACCAAGCTCCAGGAGACCTTCGACAGTTTCTCCGTCGACGCGGTTGTCTGCGATGCCCTTGTCGGACCGCGGGTGACGCAGTTCCGCGTGAAGCCGGGCTACGGGGTGAAGGTCGACGCCATCTCCGGACTCGCGCGCAACCTCGCCATGGCGATGGCCGTCAAGGCCGTGCGCGTGCAGGCGCCGATCCCGGGTGAACCGTTTGTCGGCGTTGAAGTGCCCAATCCCGTTTCGCCCACCATCCGGCTCGGCGCCGCCTTTGCCTCGCCGGAGTGGACGCAGTCGGACGCGGACATCCCGCTTGTCATGGGGATGGACATGGGCGGCGGGTTCGTCGTCACCGACCTCGCCCGCGCCCCGCACATGCTCATCGCGGGAGCGACGGGGAGCGGAAAATCCGTCTGTATCAATAATTTCCTGCTCTCGCTCCTCTACCGCTTCCACCCCGACGAACTGGAGTTGGTCCTTGTCGATCCGAAGAAAGTGGAGTTTGCGATGTACAAAGACCTGCCGCACCTGATCCACCCGCTCGTCACGGAACCGAAGACCGCCTGCGCCGCCTTCAAATGGCTTGTGCGCGAGATGGAGCGGCGCTATACCGTGCTGGCCGGACGCAAGGTGCGCAACCTTGCTGGCTACAACGCCAAGGCGGAGAAAGAGGGCTCTGCGAAGATGCCCTACATCGTCCTCGTCGTCGATGAACTGGCCGACCTCATGATGACGGCGCGACAGGATGTCGAGACGCCTATTGCCAGGCTCGCGCAGATGTCGCGCGCCGTCGGTATTCACACCGTCCTCGCCACCCAGCGGCCGAGCGTGAACGTCATCACCGGTGTCATCAAAGCCAACTACCCGAGCCGCGCGGCCTTCATGGTCAGCTCGGCGGTGGACAGCCGCACCATCCTCGACAGCAAGGGCGCGGAAAGCCTTCAGGGCCAGGGCGACATGCTTTTCAACCCGCCCGGAGTCTCGCGCCTGCAGCGCCTGCAAAGCCCGTTTGTGGAAGACGCCGAAATCCTCCGCGTGACGGACCACCTGCGGGCGCAGTCACCCCCGCGCTACCGTGCCGAGTTCCGCAGCGAAGAAGCGGAAGCGGGCGGAGGCGGCCCCGGCGAGGAGGGCGCCGATCCGCTCTTGAAGGAGGCCTTGCGCGTCATCGCGGCGAACCGGCGCGCGAGCACAAGCTTCCTGCAGAGGAAATTGAAAATCGGGTACAACCGCGCCGCCCGCATCATGGAAGAACTGGAAGACCACGGCTACGTGGGGCCGCAAATTGGACAGAACCCGCGCGAGGTTCTCGTCGAACCGGAGGACTGCTGAGCCATGCCCGCCACACCGCAAACCCCCGCGCAGCTTCTCGCCCTCCTCCGCGACCACGGTCCGGAACGGCTGTGCACGCGCTACCGCCGCCCGCCCCTGCCGAGCGCTTTGCTCCGTGCCGTCTGCGAAGGAGGGGATCCGGAAGGTCTGCGCTTTGTCGCGTGCTACCCGCTCTCGCCGAGCGACCTGCTCGAACAACTCGCCGCGCGGAGCGACGACCCCGCCCTCGCTGCCCTGCTCGCGGCCAACCCGCGCACGCCGCCGCCAGTCCTCTCCACCTTCATCGGACATCTCGTCCCCGAGGTGCGGGCCGCCGCCGCGCTCCACCCCGGCCTGCATCCGCGCGAGATCCTCAACCTTCTGCGCGACAGCGATTCCTCCGTTGTGCGGAGGCTCGCCGCCAATCCGGGACTGAAGAGCCAGCACCAAGCCTGTATCGTGCGCCACGAAGAACCATCGGTGCGCATTGCGCTCGTCGGCAACAGCGCGCTCGATCCGCAAGTCGCGCGCGTCCTCGGCGATGACGAGAGTCCGCTCGTTCGCTTCCACACCGCGGCGTCCGCGCGGGCCGACAAGAATCAACTCCTCATGTGGGCAGACAGCGACGACCCCGCCCTGCAGCACGGTCTCCTTCAGCGTAAAGCGCCCGCCGCGGAACTCCTCGAGTCGCTTGCCCTCTCCGCGCACGCCTCCGTGCGCGCGGCCTTGGCCGACAAGCATCCCCCCGACCCCGCCGCCCGCCTCTACATTCTCGACCGCGGCACGGAGGAGGAGCGAACCGCCCTCGCCGCCGACACGTCGCTGCCCCGGCCCGTGCAACGGCTGCTCTGCCAAAGCGACGACACCCGCGCCCGCGCGGCGCTCGCTGCCAATCCCGCCACCGACGCCGATATCGCGGAGTACCTCTGCCAGTCGGGAACCGAAACCGAGGTGCTCGCGCTGCTCGCCAACCCTTCACGAACGCCGGAGTGGCACGGGTTCATCGTCCGCTGCGGCCACCCGCGCGTCAACGCCGCCCTCGTCTACGAAGACGCCCTCGACCCGCGGCACCTCCACGAATTGGTCAACCACCGCCTCTGCCCCGAGACCACCGTGCAGCTCGCGGCCGCGCGGCGCCCGTTCCCCGGCTTGCGCGCCGACCTCGCCACCGCGCTCGCCGACCACCCGTGGCCCGCCCTGCGGGCGCTCGCGGCGGGATCGGCGCAACTGCCGCACACAATCCTGCGCAAACTCACGGACGACCCCGTGCCCGCCGTCGCCGCCGCTGCCGCCGAAAACCCCAACGCCGACGCCCCGGCACCCGCCGTCGAATCCATTCCATCGGCCCGCGGGCGGGAAGTCACGGAGTGGCTCTCACGCGTCGACCGCTGCCTCCGGTCAGTCTCGGATGGCGCGGCCCCGCCCGACGTATCTACTTTTCAATCACAACCGCAATCAACTTCAGTGAGCAAAGCATCATGACCAAAAAACCGAAATCCCCGCCGCGCCTCGGCTTCGCCGACATCGTCCTCGGTGCCGACACCGAGACCATCCGCCAGGCCCTCGAAGCCCGCGCACAGATCGATAAACTCCTCGCCGAACGCGCCGAAGCCTACGAACGCATCGCCGCCCTCGAAAACCAAGTCGACGAAATTCTCGGCGACGAAGCGGCCTTTCCCTTCCCGGATCCGCCGCAGCCTGTCTTCGGGTTCGGACCGGCGACGGCCAAGAAGAAGCCCGCCAAGAAAGCAGCGAAAGCCGCCGCGCCCACGCCGAAGCCCCCGGTAAAGGCAGACGCGCCCGCGGGAGACGATCCGGAAGCGTAGGCCTTCGATCTGCCTACGGGAAGATGTCCCTTCCGCCCGATCAACGTATGCGCGTCGACCGGCTCCTCCTCGCACGGGAGGCGGAGCTTGCGCGTATCCACGCCATTGAGGGGGAGATTGAATCCATCCTCGGCCAACCCTACCCCTTTGATCCGCCGCCCGCCGGGCTGCCCAGCCTCGCCCGCCGCAAGACGCGGAAGAGGCCCGCCGCACGGAAAGCCAAGAGAGCCTCCGCCGCGCAGGCCGCCCCGCCCGTCCGCCCCCTCCGGCCCGGCGAGACCGCCTACCGCGTCACTTTCACCGGTGCCGACGACACGCCCCATATCGAGACCCATTACGACGCCGAAGCCCTCGGTGCCTTCCTCGCCGCGCTCGCCCCCGCCGTCCTCCGCATCGAAACAGTCGACGCCGAAGGCGGGACCGTCGAAGCCATCATTCCCCCCGGCTTTGACAGGCCCTGAAAACAGCACCACCGTCCTTCCCTCATGAACGTGATTTGGCGCGTCGGACGCTACCTTGTCCGCTACAAATGGCTCTTTATATTGCTGCAGGTGATGGCCGTGGGCATGACGATGCTCGCTCTGGCGGTGCCCGCCGCCGTCGAGAGCATCCTTGAAAACGTGCAGGCGGAGGCGTCCACGGGCGTGCTCCTCGGCGGCGTGCTGCTCATCGCCGCGCTCTTCTTCGGAAGCGAGTTGCTCAACGGCATCCGCATCTTCGTCAACAACACGCTCGAGCAGCGGGTGCTCATGGACATGCGGCGCGACATCCACCGCAAGCTCCTGAGCTTGCCCGTCTCGTTCTACGACCAGCGCAAGAGCGGGGAGATCTCCTCACGCGTCATCGAGGACGTCTCCAACGTCGAGCGCGCCCTCCTCGACGGCACGGAGATGGGCGGGCGAGCGCTGGTCATGATCATCGGCGCGACAACCATTCTCTTCATCAAGAATCCGCTCCTCGCCACCTTCGTTTTCATCCCCGTGCCGCTGCTCATCATCATCGGCGTGTTCTACGCGCGCGGCTCGCGGCTTTACTGGAAGCGCGTGCGCGAAGCGGCGGGCGACCTCAACAGCCTCCTTGTGGAGGACATCCAAGGCAACCGGCTCATCCAGACCTTCGGCCTGCAGCGGCGCGAGTGCGCCCGCTTCGAGGAACGTGCCGCCACCCTGCGCGACCGCACGCTGCGCGCTATGTACCGCTGGGCCGTCTACAACCCCGGCACCACCTTCCTCACCAACATGGGCACGGTCGCCGTCGTGGGCCTCGGCGGCTACTTCATCCTCGGCGGCGCGGCGGACTTCGGCTTTCCGCAGCTCGTCTCCTTCCTTCTCTACGCCAATATGCTCTACGCGCCCATCGGCCAGTTGCACGGCATCAACCACATGCTCGCCGCCGGGCGCGCCTCGGGCGAGCGCGTCTTCGAGATACTCGACGCCGAAGTCGAAATCGAAAACCACCCCCGCCCGCAACCCTTCCCGGAAAGCCCCGTGGGCCTGCGCTTCGACAAAGTCGGATTCGCCTATCCCGGTCGTCCGGAGGTCGTCGACGGTCTCAACCTCGACATCCCGGCGGGTAAGGTCACCGCTCTCGTCGGCCACACCGGGGCGGGCAAGAGCACCCTCGCCAACCTCGCCATGCGCGCCTACGACGTCACCACCGGCACCGTCACCGTCAACGGACGCGACATCCGCGAGATCGACCTCGACGCCCTCCACCAGAGCATCGGCCACGTGGCGCAGGATCCCTTTCTCTTCGAAGGCACGGTGCGCGACAATCTCCTCCTCGCCCGCGAGGACGCCACCGAAGAAGAAATCCTCGCCGCCCTCGAGGGTGCCTGCGCACGGGAGTTCGTGGAGCGCCTGCCCGACGGCCCGCACACCAACATCGGCGAAAAGGGCATCCGCCTCTCCCAAGGCGAAAAGCAGCGCCTCACCATCGCTCGCGTCCTCCTCAAAAACCCGCCCTTTGTCATCCTCGACGAGGCCACCGCGAGCGTCGACACCATCACGGAGAAACAGATCCAAGAGGCGCTCGACAACCTCATGGCCCGCCGCACCGTCCTCGTCATCGCCCACCGGCTCTCCACCGTGCGCAAAGCCGACCGCATCATCGTCCTCTCCCACGGGCGCATCATTGAGCAGGGCACGCACGAGGAACTCTGCCGCCTCGACGGGCACTACGCCCGCCTTTGGCAGGTGCAGATGGACTTCATCCCTGAAACTGTATGATTTTTATTCATTGATTATTAAGCACTTAGAGACAAACAAAGTCCATTCTCAGAGCTGCTCCCAGTGGGGAAAAAAGCATTGCCATCCCCCACCCCTGCCCCAGCATCGACCCCTATCGAAAGATCGGGATCCCCCGTCGGGATCCCTCGCGACCGATGCACGTTGAATCCATGGATCACACCCTCGAACTCGTGGTGCAAAACAAGATGGGCGTCCACGCCCGTCCCGCCGCCATGATTGTTCGCATCGCGAACAAATACCCCGCCGAGATTTACGTCGAAAAAGACGACGAACAGGTGAACGGAAAAAGCATCATGGGCCTCATGATGCTCGCCGCCGGGCAAGGCTCCAAACTCAAGTTCTCCGCCTCCGGTGACGGTGCCGAGGATATGCTCAAGGACATCAAGGCCCTCTTTGAACGCAAATTCGAAGAAGCCTGAACCAGTCGACGCCCAGGGATGCTTCTTCTCCCAGGTTGGGTTTCTTCCGGCTTAACCAACAATCGG
Organism: Opitutales bacterium; assembly: GCA_007123395.1. GTDB lineage: Bacteria > Verrucomicrobiota > Verrucomicrobiia > Opitutales > Oceanipulchritudinaceae > SLLG01. Next base: position 676 of record SKLD01000474.1, on the reverse strand, counting down.
GTCGGCCCGAGGCGGATGCCAACACCAGAATCCGCGTTTTCAGGCGTAAGTTCAGCATTTTCAGAACAGCGCCTGTCGCCAAGGAGTGATACGTTGTCGAACACGCGTCACATAGGCGTTGCCCCCTGCTCAGCATCAGGCACACATGCGAAATGAAAAACGGCACATGCCTGCGCGGAAACACCCGGCGCCGCGGATGTTCGACCAACCTGCCAATTCCCATGGCCGCGCCACCGCCCCCGGCTTTTCTCAGAGACAACGCAACGCGGCAGAGTACGCTTGAGAAACCTATCGCCCAAACAATCAGTGGCTGAGCGAACACAATATCTTGAAGAAATTTGTGCTTGCTAAAAATCTCCGCCTGCTGCAATCGATAGCATGCCAAGAGGATAAAGAGGATATAAAATCTTTGAGAAAAATTCACTTAGGTTATTAACTCTCTACAATTAATCATATTATGGGAGAAATCAGAATAAAACGTGAAGACGGTCCAGCTGTGTATCATGTGACATCGCGGGTGATCCAGAAGCGGCGCTTGCTATTGGAGGGTCAGCGGGAGGTGTGGGTGGCGGCGCTGCACCGCGCGGCGGAGTTCAGCGGGGTGGAGGTGATCACGTATTGTGTGCTGGAGACGCACTTCCACATCCTCGTGCGCATCGATCCGGCGGCGCGGATG
>SKLD01000332.1 GCA_007123395.1 Opitutales bacterium | reverse complement strand
GGTTGGCCGTTAGGGGTTCGACCGTTTGCATGCTCACTTGCAGCTCACTTTTTGTGGCGGAAGGGGTTTTTTCGGGTTGTGTCATGTTGTTCATCTATCGCCGTTCAGCCCGCTTAATTACTGGCATTGCGTGCGATTTAAGACAACTTGGCAAAACCCCATAAAACCGTCAAGAGAGAGTTTTGTAATCAGCAGGTCGCCGGTTCGAGTCCGGCAGCTGGCTCCACTCTCTATCAACGACTTACGGAATCCAGCGTCTGACGGTTGCGGTTTTGGTGCCCCTCAGGTGTCCTGTTTTGAAGAGTGGTGCCGTCCGAAGGTGGCGCGTTTCCGCTGCTCACCGGGTGGCGTATTTTTCCAGAACGGCGCGCGGCGTGGACTGGCGGCTCCACGGCTGGGGACGGGCGCTGCCGCGGCGGGTCATCTGGAGCTGCCAGAGCTGGATGTTGCGCGCGCGGAAGGCTCCGGCGCAGGCGAGGAGATAGTATTCCCACATGCGCTTGAAGCGGTCGCCGTAGGTTTGGCGGAAGCGCGGCCATGCTTCCTGGAAGCGGGCGTTCCAGGCCATGAGGGTGGGGTCGTAATGCGGGCCGAGGTTGTGCATGTCCTCGAGGACAAAGAATGGCTCGGCGGCGCGTGTGGTCTGCGCCGGACTCGGCAGGTATCCGTTGGGGAAAATGTAGTCGGTGATCCACGGGTCGCAGCGGGCGGTGGCATGGTTGCCGCCGATGGTGTGAAGAAGGAAGACACCGTCGGGTTTGAGGCAACGGTGGGCGACTTCCATGAACGTGCGGTAGTTGCGGCGGCCGACGTGTTCGAACATGCCGATGGAGACGATTTTGTCGTAGGTGCCGTGCAGTGCCCGGTAATCGCACTCGACGAAATCGACGGGCAGTCCGGCGCAGAATCCGCGGGCGAAGTCGAGTTGCTCCCTTGAGATGTTCACGCCCGTGACGCGGCATCCGTAGTGTTCCGCGGCGAACTTGGCGAGGCCGCCCCAGCCGCAGCCGATGTCGAGGAGGCGGTCGCCTTCGCGGAGTTCAAGCTTGCGGCAGATGAGGTCCATCTTCGCGAGCTGCGCTTCTTCGAGGGAAAAGTCCTGCGCCGCGTAGAACGCGCAACTGTATTGCCGGTAGGGATCAAGGAAGGCACCGAAGAAGTCGTTGCCGAGGTCGTAGTGCCGTTCGGCGACGATGCGTGCGCGCCGTCGCGACTGCGGGTTGCGCAGGAGGGTGCCGAGGAGGGCGGGGAGGTGCCGCAGGCCGACTGCGACCCGGTCCTTCCGCCGGAGTCGAATGATGCGGGCGATCATCTCATCGATGCGCGGGCAGGTCCACCATCCGTCCATGTAGGATTCGCCCAAGCCGAGACTCTTGTCACGGAGAACCCGACGATAAAAGCGTTCGTCGAGGACACGGATGTCCTGGGGGCTCGGGCCGTTGACGCCGATCCCGACGGAGGCAAGAAGCTCTTTAATCATTTTCTCTGCCATCATGCGGTCTCCTTTCCTATGCAGACGCTTTTCCGTAAACAACTTCGCTTCCGGTGTCTACGAGTCCCGCCGTGTGAGGGCAAGCCTGAAGGGCGGGGGCAAGGGGTGGGGCGTGATTACCTCTGCGGCAAATTGTGGCGCGGCGACCTTGAGCAAGTGAACCTTTGACAGTCGGGCGCGGGGTCTGTGTATTGGGAGGCTTTGGCGGGTTTTGCCCTCCGGGGCGGGGATTTGCGTCGGAAAAGCGCCCGCTGCCATTGAACTGACTACCAAAGAAAGTTATCGAATGTGCGGAATATGCGGTGAAATCCGTTTCGGAGAGAAAGAAGCGCGCCCGGCGGTGCTGGCGGCGATGTGCGACGCGATGGTGCCGCGCGGGCCGGACGCGCACGGCATGGTCGTGCGCGGCCGCGTCGGCTTCGGCCACCGGCGGCTCAAGATCATCGATCTGAGCGAGGCCGCCCAGCAGCCGATGATCGACTCGGCCCTCGGACTGACGATCGTCTACAACGGCGCCATCTACAATTATCCTGAGCTTCGCAAAGAGCTGGAGGGCAAGGGTCACTCCTTCTTCAGCAACGGCGACACGGAGGTCATCCTCAAGGCCTACCACGAGTGGGGCGACCGCTGCGTGGAGCGCTTCAACGGGATGTTCGCCTTTGCCATCAGCGAGCGCGACACCGGTCGGGTTGTCATGGCGCGCGACCGCCTCGGCATCAAGCCGCTCTATTACGCGAAGGACGCCGACGGTGTGCGCTTCTCCTCGCGCCTGCCCGCGCTCCTCAAGAGCGGCACGGTGGACACGGATCTCGATCCCGTGGCGCTGCATTATTACATGACGTTTCACGCCGTCGTGCCCGCGCCCCACACCATTATCAAGGGTGTGCGCAAGCTGCCCGCCGGGACCATTGCGACGATCGAACCGGACGGCCACTGGCATGAGCGCGCCTTCTGGGATCTATCCTACGAAGCAAAGGAGGAATACGCTGATTTCACGCTCGAAGACTGGAAGGCGGCGACCCTCGAGGTCATGCGCAAGTCGGTCAAACGCCGTCTCATCGCCGACGTGCCGGTGGGCGTGCTGCTCTCCGGCGGTATCGATTCGAGCCTCATCGTCGGCCTGCTCGCCGAGAACGGATCCGCCGACGTGGAGACCTTCTCCATCGGCTTCGAGACGGTGGGCGAGGAAAAGGGCGACGAGTTCCAGTATTCGGACATCGTCGCGCAGCGTTTCGCGACAAAGCACCACAAGCTCTTTATCGACAGCTCGCGCGCGCTCCCGGCCCTGCAAAGCTGTATCGAAAATATGTCCGAGCCCATGGTCAGCCACGACAACGTGGGTTTCTATCTGCTCTCGCAGGAGGTCGCCAAGTTCGTCAAGGTGGTGCAGAGCGGGCAAGGGGCCGACGAGATCTTCGGCGGCTACCATTGGTATCCGCCTATGCTGGAGAGCCAGCATCCCGTGGACGACTACGCGAAGGCCTTCTTCGACCGGGACTTCGCTGAATACAAGGAGCTGATCAATCCCCGCTTCGTGGAGGAAGACTACGCGCGGCAGTTCGTAGAGGCGCATTTCGCCGTCCCCGGCGCGCCGCGGCCCATCGACAAGGCGCTGCGCATTGACACGCGGGTGATGCTCGTCGACGACCCGGTGAAGCGCGTCGATAACAATACGATGGCATGGAGCCTTGAAGCGAGGGTACCCTTCCTCGATCACGAGGTCGTGGAGTTTGCGGCATCCGTGCCCGCCGAGTTGAAGATCAAGGAGGGCGGCAAGTACCTCCTCAAGGAAGCGGCACGCTCCGTCATTCCCAAGGAAGTCATCGACCGGCCCAAGGGCTACTTTCCCGTCCCCGCGCTCAAATACCTTCGCGGCGAGTTCCTCGACATGGCGCGCGACGCCGTCACCAACGAAAAGGCGCGCGACCGCGGCCTCTTCCAAAAGGCCTATGTGGAAAATCTCCTCGCCGATCCTGAAAAACACATCACACCGCTGCGCGGCTCGAAGGTCTGGCAACTCACGCTCCTCGAGCTGTGGCTGCAAAAACAAGGGATTTGATATCCCCGCAAACCATGTCTGATTCCACACACCCCGGACGGGAAACTTCCCACGGCGTGATCCTTGATTGCGGTTGGGGGCGGCTGCTCTTCGCCTTCACCTTTCCTTCGCCGGAAGCTGTCGCGAGGGAAATCCTCCGCGAGGAGCCCGGCAAGCGGGACATCGCCTTCTACCTCACCGACCCGCACATTGTCCTGAGTTGCTCGCCGCAGCAGCTCTTCCTCGATCCTTCGCATACCTTCCGTATCCGTTTTGCGGATTACAAAGCAAAGGCGGGCAGTCCCAACGGCTTCACTATCGGGCCGGTCACCCGGCGCGAGGAGATTGCCGAGATCAACCGCATCTACGGTCTGCACAAAATGGTGTGCGTCGACGAGGAGGTTGTATGGAAGAGCCGTCGCGACGAGCGTCTCGATTATGTCGTCGCGCGCAGCGATGAGAACGGTGCCGTCCTCGGCGTCGCTCTTGGCGTCGATCATCAGGCCTGCTTCAACGACCTTGAAAACGGCAGCAGCCTCTGGGCGCTCGCCGTCGATCCGCAGGCCCCCATGCCGGGCGTGGGGGCCGCTCTCGTGCGTTTCCTCATCGAACTCTACAAGGGCCGCGGTCGTGAGCAACTCGACCTCTCGGTCATGCACACTAATAGCAGCGCCATCGCGCTTTACGAAAAGCTCGGTTTCCAGCGCGTCGCTGTCTTCGCCGTGAAGACGCGCAACCCGCACAACGAGCCGCTCTACGTGGGCGACTTCCCCGATTCCGGCTACAATCCCTACGCCCGCATCATCATCGACGAAGCCCTGCGCCGCGGCATTGCGGTGGAGCCCCTCGATCCCGCGCGTGGTTACTTCCGCCTCTGCCTCGGGGGCCGCCGCATCTCCTGCCGCGAATCGCTGAGTGAACTCACCACTGCCGTCGCCATGAGCCGGTGTGACGACAAAGCGCTCACGCGCTCCGTCGTCGAAAAGGCGGGCATCCGCGTGCCCGCGCAGGAAGTTGCCGTCGACGAAGCGGACGCCCGCGCCTTTCTCGCAAAGCACAAGCGCGTCGTTGTCAAGCCCGCGCGCGGCGAACAGGGCCATGGGATATCCGTGGATGTGCGCACGGAGGAGGAACTCTCCGCCGCACTCGAGTCGGCGCGTGCTGTTTGCGACACCGTGCTGCTGGAGGAGTTTGTCGAGGGAAAAGACTTGCGGATAATCGTTATCAACAACGAGGTGGTCGCTGCCGCCGTGCGGCGCCCGCCCCGCGTCTGTGGCACGGGCCGCCACACCATCCGCCAGCTCATCGAATCGCTCAGCCGCCGCCGCGAGGCCGCCACCGGCGGGGAGAGTCACATCCCCGTCGATGCCGAGACGGAGCGCTGCGTGCGCAACGAAGGCTTTTCCATGGACGACGTGCTGGAGGAAGGGGCCAGCCTCTCCGTGCGCAAAACGGCCAATCTCCATACCGGCGGCACGATCCACGACGTCACGGAGGATCTCCACCCCGTCCTTGCCGAGGCGGCATGCCGCGCGGCCGAAGCTCTTGAGATCCCCGTCGTGGGGCTCGACTTCCTCGTTCCCTCGGTGAAGGGCTCCGACTACGCCATGATCGAGGCCAACGAGCGGCCCGGCCTTGCGAACCATGAACCCGCGCCCACGGCAGAGAAGTTCATTGACTTCCTTTTCCCGCACACCGCCGGAGGTGCCCATCCCGCGCTCGGCGGAAAATAAGATGAATCTCGACCTCGAATACCTGCAGAAAAAACTGCTCCACCTCCTCGGTATCCACAGTCCCACGGGCTACACCGATCCCATCGTGCGCGACGTCTGCGGTGAACTCGACGACCTTGGAGTCCATTATGAGTTGACCCGCCGCGGGGCCATCCGCGCCACTCTCACGGGAAAGAACGAAACGCCTGCGCGCGCCGTCGTCGTCCACGTCGACACCATCGGGGCGATGACCGCGCAATTGAAAGACAACGGCCGCCTCGGCATCGTGCCCGTCGGCACGTGGTCGGCCCGTTTCGCCGAGGGTGCCCGTGTGTCGGTTTTCAGCAAAGGCGTCATCTACCGCGGCACGATCCTTCCCCTTAAAGCTTCCGGCCATGTATACAATAAAAAAGTGGATACACAGCCCGTGGCATGGAACAACCTCGAGGTGCGCATCGACGAACGGGTGGAATCGCGCCGCGATCTTGAAGCGCTCGGCATCCGTGTGGGCGACTTCATCGGCGTGGACGCGCAGGCGGAGTTTCTGCCCAACGGCTTTCTCGTCTCCCGTCACCTCGACAACAAGGCGGGCGTCGCCATGCTCCTCACCGTCGCCAAGGCGGTCACCGAGGGGAAGGTCCAGCTGCCGGTGACAACCCACTTCCTCTTCACGATCTCCGAGGAAGTCGGGATCGGGGCCTCTGCCGTGCTCCACGGCGACGTCGCCGAAATGGTGTCCGTCGACAACGGCACCTGTGCGCCGGGGCAGGAATCGACGGAGTTCGGCGTGACCGTTGCCATGGCCGACTCCTCCGGTCCTTTCGACTTTCACCTCACCAACCGGCTCCTCAAACTCTGCGAGGACAACAATATCGCCCACACCCGCGACGTCTTCCGTTACTACCGCTGCGACAGCGCGTCCGCCGTGGAAGCCGGCAACGACATCCGCACCGCCCTCGCGGCCTTCGGGGTCGATGCCTCGCACGGATACGAGCGCACGCACCTCGACTCGCTGCACGCCATCGCCCGCATGGTCATGGCCTACGTCCAGTCGATCCCGCTCTTTCACGACCGGGGCGAACTGGAGGATAATCTCGATCATTTTCCCTCCACCCGCAAAGTGCCCGTCGGCCCCCTCCGCCACGAAGAAGTCTCCCGCATCGCCCAGGACGCCGAAGCCGACGAACCCGCCGGCACCCGCGAACCCGCCCGCGCCAAGAAGGGTAAATGAGCGGAACGGAAGGTATGCTCTTTCGTTTTGTCAGGAAAGGGATGCAGGGCGCGTTCGCCGCCAAATGGCCGCCAAACGGAGCACAGACATGGTCTTCGACATGTCGTCGCTCCGCTCCTCGGAACCTGTCCGTGTGCGGCTGGAAAGTCCTCGCCGCCGTGCCCTTGCTCTTTCTCTTCGCCGCCTGCGGCGAGCGGGCTGCCACGCCGCCGGACGCTATTGTCGTCGGGCAGGTGGCCGAGCCGCGTTCGCTCGATCCGCATGTCGCCACGGCGACGAACGACTTCCGCATTCTCGCGCATGTCTACGAGGGGCTCGTGCGCTTCGAGCCGGGCACGCTCGACCTCGGTCCGTCGCTCGCCCGCGGGTGGTCGGTGAGCGACGACGGGCGCCGCTACACGTTCACGCTGCGCGATGACGTTGTTTTTCACGACGGATCGGCCTTCGACGCCGAGGCTGTGCGCTTCAATTTCGAGCGCATGCTCGACGGAGGCCACCCCTTCGCTGAGACCGGGCCGTTTCCCATGGCGTTTCTCTTCTCCATGGTGCAGTCCATCGAAACGCCCGACGCGCACACTGTAGTCTTCGTCCTCGACGAGCCCTACGCGCCCTTTCTCTCCAATCTGGCGTATCCGACGGGGTATATGGTCTCACCCGCGCAGGTTCGCGCGGAGGGTCCGCGCTTCGGGCGGAATCCCTCCGGGACGGGTCCGTGGCGTTTCCGCGAGTGGGCGCGGCAGCGCTGGGTGCTGCTGGAGCGCTTCGACGCGCACCGCGATGCCGTGGAGGACGCCAAGGTGACGCGGCTGCTTTTCCGACCCTTGCCCGACGAGAATTCCCGCCTAACCGAACTTCTTGCGGGGAATATCGACCTGCTCGTCGAGGCTCCGCCCGATCTTGTCGGCTACCTGCGCGAACACAAGGCGTTTGCCGTCGCCGAGACCGAGGGTTCGCATCTGTGGTTCCTCATTCTCAACACTCGTGAGCCGCCCTTTGACGACGTCCGCATGCGGCGCGCGGTAAACTACGCCGTAGACAAGGAAGGCATCACCCGCGACCTCCTGCAGGACACGGCGTCGGTTGCGCACGGCGTCGTATCGCGCGTCTTCGAGTGGGCGAGCAATCCCGATATCCAGCCGTACCCGCACGATCCCGACAAGGCGCGGCGATTGATCGAAGAGGCGGGCCACGAAGGCGCGACGCTCCGCCTCTACGCCACCGAAAGCGGGTCCGGAATGCTGGAGCCCCTGCCCATGGCGAGTGCCATCCAGGCCGACCTCGCGCGCGTAGGTCTCAACGTGCGGATTGAGGTCTTTGAGTGGAATACGTTTCTGGCGCGGGTAAACGCCGGTCTCGAGGGGCGTGCGGAAATGGCGCAGATGGCCTGGATCACGCACGACCCCGACACGCTTCCCTCGCTCGCCCTCAGCTCGACGGCCCTGCCCGAGGCGGGCGGCTTCAACTCCGGGTATTTCGAGAACGAACGGCTCGACGATCTCCTCGCGGCGGCGCGGGCGACGACGGATTTCGACGAGCGCGGCAGGCTCTACCGCGAGATCGACCGCCTTGTGCACGAAGAGGCACCCTTTCTCTTCGTCGCGGCATGGCGGCAGAACGCCGTCTACAGCCGGGCCTTGCAGGGCATGCGGCTCGAGCCGTCCTTCCTCCTGAACCTCACGCATGTGGAGAAAGCGCCGTGACGGCCTACATCGTCAAGCGCCTGCTCTTCGGTGTGCCCGTGGTCTTCGGGGTCTCCATCCTTGTCTTTCTGCTCATGGCCCTTGTGCCGGGCGATCCCGCGCTCGCCCTTCTCGGCCCCTACGCCACCGATGAAAACGTGCGGCAACTGCGCGAACAACTGGCCCTCGACGCCCCGCTCTGGGAGCGCTACGGCACGTGGATCGCAAATCTCACGCAGGGAAACTTCGGATACGCCTACAGTCTTGAACGTCCCGTCGCCGAGGAACTGGGCGAGCGGGCCGGGGCAACGCTTCTCCTCGCCGGGGCCGCCTTTCTCGTCTGCGTCCTCCTCGGCACCGCTGTCGGTGTCGTATCGGCGGCCCGCCAATACAGTTGGACCGACCGCATCCTCTCCCTCGGGGTCATGGTGGGCATCTCCACGCCCGCGTTTTGGCTGGGGCTGCTGTTCATTGTCGTCTTCGCCGTGCAATTGCGGTGGCTGCCCTCGGGCGGCATGGTGTCCATCGACGGCGGGGGCTCGCCGCTCGACATCGCCCGCCACCTCGTCCTGCCCGCGCTCACGCTGGGCTTTGTCGCCGCCGCCGTCGTCGCCCGCTTCGTCCGTACCCAAATGCTGGAAGTCCTGCGGCAGGATTACATCCGCACGGCCCGCGCCAAGGGGATATCCGAAAAGCGCGTCATCCTCCGCCACGCCCTGCGCAGCGGCATTGTCGCGACGATGCCCGTGCTCGGGCTCCAGGCAGGCTTCGTCATCGGCGGAGCGGTCTATGTGGAGACGATCTTCCAGTGGCCCGGACTCGGGCGGATGCTGGTCAACGCCATCAGCCAGCGGGACCTGCTCCTTGTGCAGGGCGGCGTCCTCGTCGTCGCCGTGGCCTACGTCTTTGTCAATCTGCTTGCGGACGTCGTCCAGCACGCCCTCGACCCGAGGTTGAAGCGATGAAGAAGTTTCTGCGCAATCCCCTCACCGTGGTCGGTTGTGTGCTCTTCGGGGGACTCGTCCTGCTCGCCCTCCTTGCCCCCGTGCTGCCCCTCGCCGACCCCAACGAGACCCACCTGCGCGACCGTCTCCTGCCGCCGGGGAGCGACGGCTTTCTGCTCGGCACCGACACGCTCGGCCGCGACATCCTCTCACGCCTCGTCTGGGGCACGCGCATCTCGCTCGCAGTGGCGGCGGCGGCCACGCTCATCGCCGCCTTCGTCGGGTCGCTCATCGGCCTGTGCGCCGGATTTTTCCGCGGTTGGGTCGACACCGTCCTCATGCGTGGAATCGACATGGTGCTCGCCTTTCCCTACCTCATCCTCGCCCTTGCCATCGTCGCCGTCCTCGGACCGGGGCTGCTCAACGCGCTCATCGCCATCGCCGTCGTCAACATTCCGTTTTTCGCCCGCTCCGTGCGCGGCACGGCCCTCTCCGTCTCCGCCATGCCCTTCGTCGAGGCCGCGCGCATCGGCGGGCAACCGCGCCTGCGCATCCTTTTCGCCGGCGTTTTTCCCAATGTGCTGCCCGTCATCGTCATCGCCATGTCCACGACGCTCGGGTGGATGATTCTCGAGACGGCTGGGCTCAGCTTTCTCGGCCTTGGCGCGCAGCCGCCGCAGGCCGACCTCGGGTCGATGCTGGCGGACGGACGCAAGGTGATGCTCGTGCATCCGCACGTCGGTCTTCTTCCGGGCGTGTGCATTCTCATTCTCGTCATCGGCATCAACCTGATCGGGGACGGCCTGCGCGACTGGCTCGACCCGCGGCTCGAAGGCGGGGCGCACAGCGCGCCGGGCGCGGCTACCCGCGTGGAAGCGGCGGAACGGACGGATGCCGCGTCAACGGAGAGCGGGGCACTGGTGGACGTGCGAGGCCTCAAGGTGGCCTTCGGCGAGGGACCCGAAGCCGTCACGGCGGTGGACGGCGTTTCCTTCGCCCTCCGCCCGGGCGAATGCCTCGGCATCGTCGGTGAGTCGGGCTCGGGCAAATCCGTCACCGCCATGGCCCTTGCGCGGCTTGTGGCCTCGCCGCCGGGGCGTGTCACCGCGGGTTCGATACACATCGGCGGCGTCGATGTGCTCTCCGCCTCCGAGGAGACCTTGCGCGGCATCCGCGGGGCGCGGGTGGGCTATGTCTTTCAGAATCCTTTCGACAGCCTGCATCCGCTCATTCCCGTGGGCCGCCAGCTCGCCGAAGCGGTGCGCGCGCACGGTCGCGGCAACCTCTCCGCCGCAGAGGTTCGTAAGCGGGTGACGGATCTGCTCGACCAAGTGGGCATTCCCGATTCCGGAAAAGCGCTGCGCGCCTGCCCGCACCAGTTTTCCGGCGGCCAGTGCCAGCGCATCGCCATTGCCATGGCGCTGGCCAACGAACCGGCCGTGCTTGTCGCCGACGAGCCCACGACCGCCCTCGACGTCACCGTGCAGAAGCGGGTGCTCGACCTCCTCGGGCGCATCCGGCGGGAGCGCGGCCTTGCCATGGTGTTCATCAGCCACGACCTCGGCGTCGTGCGTGCGGTGGCGGACACAGTCATCGTCATGCGCCGGGGCGAGGTCGTGGAATCAGGGGCCGTCGAGGACGTCCTGCGCAAACCGCGGCACGCATACACCCGGCGCCTCATCGCCAGCATCCCGCGGCTCGGCGCCGGACCGGATCAAGACCTAGGCCTCGCCGACGAAGACAAAACGGAGGGTGCATCATGAGCGGGCCGGTGTATTCCGTGCAGGGGCTGCGCAAGGTCTTCGGCGCGCGCGGATGGTTCGGCGGCGGCCGGGTGGTCACGGCGCTCGACGGGATCGATCTCGAAATCCGGCCCGGTGCCTCGCTCGGGATCGCGGGCGAGTCCGGGAGCGGGAAATCCACCCTCGCCCGCATCCTCGTCGCCCTCGAAGACGCGACCGCCGGGGAAGTCCGTTTCGGCGGGGAGCCGGTCGACCCGCGCACCGTCGACCCCCGGCGGTTTTACCGCTCCGTGCAGTTTGTTTTTCAGAATTCCTACGCCGCCTTCAACCCGCGGCGGCGTCTGGGTGCCCAGCTCGACGAGCACCTGCGCTACCTCACCGACATGGACGCCCCCGCCCGGCGCGACCGCGTCGCCCGCTGCCTCGAATACGCCCAGCTCGACAGCGGCCTCCTCGCGCGCTTCCCCCACAGCCTCTCCGGCGGTCAAATCCAGCGCATGGCCATCGCCCGCGGACTCCTCAGCGAACCCCGCGCCGTCGTCATGGACGAATCCGTCTCCGCCCTCGATGTCTCCGTGCAGGCACGCGTCCTCCGCCTCCTGCGGCAACTGCACGCCGAACTTGGGTTCACCCTCATATTCATTGCCCACGACCTCGCCGTTATCGACTACCTGTGCGCGGAAGCCGTCGTCATGCGCGCCGGGCGCATCGTTGAGCAAGGCAAAACCGCCGACGTCCTCGGCAACCCCGAGAGCGACTACACCCGCGAACTCATCCGCTCCTGCCTTCCGGTGTGAGGGATGCATGCCTCGCTTCCGACCTCAGGGAGTGATTGCGGGTGCCAAGGCATGGACAACGGTGGATGAATGAGCTTCACCGCTTTTCATGCGTGGCGGTGGACGATGTGGCGGGGTGTGATTAAAAGTGCGGGGTCTGCATCGGCGGCTTGTACGCGTTGGAGTCCCGCATTTATGCGGTCCCCTTCCGGGGCGTAGGCCTCCTCCAGGCCGGAGGCGGCGGGTGGGCGGGAACGATGGGCAGCGGGACCGGCTAAAGCCGGAACTCCAACAAAATCCCCGCACTTTTAATCACGCCCGATGTGGCGGTCGATGGTCCGCTCTGCTTGACGGGTTGGACAAACTGCAGTTCAATGGCGGCGATGAAACGGACTTTATCGGGGGTGCTGCTCTTTGTCATGGCCATGGCCACGGGCGCGGGGATCACGGATCCGGCGGAAAATGGGCCGTTCCCCGCATTCCGGACGACGGTCTCGATTCCGGGGACGCAGGGGGCCACGCTCAGCACCGATTTGTATTATCCGGGAGATGCCGCCGGTTTGACCAAGGAGGCGGGCCGATGTCCGGTGATCGTCCTTGCTCACGGTTTTTCGCAATCCAAGGCGAACCATGCCAATCAGGGCTTCCACCTTGCGACGCGCGGCTACATCGTGCTGATTCCGAATTCGAATGCGGCGAGCGACCACAGTCGTTTCGGCGACGATTTGATCAAGTGCATTGATTGGATCGAAGCGCGCAATGACGATCCCGGATCGGTTTTGCACAACCGTGCACGGGTGAACCGGACAGGTGTGAGCGGGCACTCGGCCGGCGGGTTGAGCGCGATTCTGGCGGCTTCGCGGGACAAGCGCATCCGGGCGGTTTCGGTAATGGATCCGGTGGACAACAGCGGTCTTGGTGTGGCGGCGCTGCCGGAAATTGCCGCGCCGGTGGCCATTACCTATTCGGAACCTTCGAGCTGCAACGCAAACGGCAGCGCGCTTACGCTCTACAATGCCGCCGTCGGTCCCAAGCGCGGGATCAAGATCGTCGGCGCCAACCATAGCGATCCGCAGGATCCCGTTAGTTTCACCAGCCGTTTAATCTGTGGCTCGGCCAACAGCGCCCGTCAGGCCCTTTACCGGCGCTATATGTGCGGATGGTTCGAGTTTTACTAATCATTCCGGAATAGAAACAACGAGCACGAGCAACCGAAACAATGTGGAAGCGGCATCTTGCCGCTTCGCCCGAACGGTAAAAGCGGCGAGACGCCGCTTCCACTCTTGTTTGTGT
>SKLD01000129.1 GCA_007123395.1 Opitutales bacterium | reverse complement strand
TTGGACTCCAGTCGGCCGGTCGAACCTCTCGATCACTGCGCCCGCACGGGCGGACCGATCAAGGATCAATCATGATCGTTGTCTACGTCAGTTTCCCCCGAACCGTTGCTGTTGATATAAAGGTCGTTTCCTTGCCCAACCATCATTTGACCAATAACGTTGAAGGCCGCCGAGACACCCAATATCGCAAGAAATAAAAAGAAAAACTTTTTCATATACGTAATGCTTGGGGATGCTGCTGAGTGAAGTCAACCATTTTTTCCGGAAAAACTGGAGCCCTTCCTCTTTTGATTGATATTCCATCATTTTATTTTGTAAACTTATCTGAATTGAACGATTTCCCCGATTTTGCCACGGTGCGCTTCAATGCAGTGCTTCGCCCCAACCGGTCTCTCAACCCTGGGCTGCTATTCCACGGACCCGTGATCGTCTGATCGACCCGTCTCAGGCAATGCCAGTTGCCTTGATTCAAGAGGGACTTTTACTTTACCTCGGCTGACGATCCGGAACGGGAGGACGTGATTCCTGATTCAGTGATCGGTGTTTCCTTGCCGAGGGCGAACTGAAGCTTCGCACCGACGATGAACACGACCGTTGTGAGAAGGAGGATCGCGGGATTACTGAGGGGAAAGTCCCAGAGCGCGTGGACAAGAATGAGGGCGCAGCCCCCGAAGCACCAGTAGCTCGTCGCGTTGCGGCGGCCGGAGCGCCTCGATTTCCGCAGCAACAGCCACGGGGTGGCAATGAGACAGAACATGGCCGGCGTGCCGATTTCCGACCAGTACTGCAACCAATCGTTATGGGCGAATTGAGTGGTAATCAGGCGTCCATAGAAAGCCGTCTGGTGCTGCCGTTCATCCTCCCTGAATTCCGGCCCGGCTACACCGGTGAAAGCAAATCTGTAGCAACCTAGGCCCCAGCCCCAGAGCGGTTTCGCAGCCACAAGTTTGAGACTGTCGCGGGCAATCAGGAGACGCATCGGGGGGTGGCCGTCCTTCCACGCGCGCAGCATCGAGGTGGTGTCACCGGCCCTTGCCTCGAGGATCTTCTGACCAGCGAAAACGGCACCGCCTACACCCAGAATCAGAAGGCAGGCGACTGGGGCCAGCAAGCGCTTTGCCCGAGGATCCGTTCCGCGGTGTATCACAAAAGCGCGAAACAGTTGAACCACCGCGAGGACGATCACACCGATAAGGAGCAACACAAGGGAGCGGGACTGGGCAAGGGTTGCGGCATAAAAAAACACGCCCCATGAGGCAACAACAAGCGCAAGCACAGCGATTCGCCAGCCTTTCGTCAGGCCCGGAAAGGCTGCAAGCCCAATACCAGCGGTGAATGTGAGGAGGCTGAAGGCGCTCCAGTGAGCGTGATAGCGAAAGGCGGAAAAGTAACGAGGGTTGACGGATTCATATCTGCCCAGCAACAGGCCGTTGTCATTAAAATGGTAATAAATGCCCGCGATCGCGAGAATCAGTCCATTGATGACGAGAAGTGTCAGTATGCAGAGAGCGACTCGACGCGTAAGCAGCATCCATAAGACAAAACCAATCGTCAGAATGGACAGGTGTAGCTGAAGCTGGCGACTCGTTAAGGCTCGGGACAGGGTTCCGGGGAGGTAAGCGGGGGCGCTATCCTTGGCCCGCAGGCCATCACTGATAAGCAACACCTCCTCGCCACCATGGGGATTCACCAACTCGCTAATCAAAATTCTCTCGTGGGTAACATTGGCGAGCGAGGCAGCGACAATGATAGCGAAGATCCCGGCGGGGACCCACGGCTTGAGATTCGTGAGAACGACTTGTCGCACGTTCTTCCCAGTCCTCAACCGCCCGTAGAGAAGCGAAAAGATCAGTAGGATCAGCATGAATCCTGCGAAAATCGAAGTCCAACGGACCACTCCATTGCCGTAACCGCCCTCGCTCCATGTTGCAACGGCGACAGCAGCGGAGGCTAACAGGCTGATAATGAGTTTATTAACGAAACTCATGGCAGCTCGGCGGACGACCGGAAACCACGTTTAGGCGAGTCGGCGGACATTGTTAAAAAAAAACCTCCAGTCTTCGCACGCTGATTTGGTCAGTTCGAAAGACTTTTGATTGAAATTCATTGGCAACAAATGTGTTTTTTCGACATTGCTTTGCCAAGGTCTATTTAACCGGGATTCATGAACGCGACAACGGCAGTCGCGCCCGCTGTCGCCGACTTTCATTCCGGCATCAGGCGGCGGGCACTAAGACCCGCTGTCCTCAGGGCTCGTCGTAGCGTACGCCGATGTAGCCGGAGAGGAAGCGGAGGTTGCGGATGCCGCGCAGGAACTGGCCGGTGCCGCGCCCGAGAATGAGGTGCGTGCCGTTGCGCGAATCAACACGACCGCCTTCCACGACGCCCTTCGCGGCCGCGTAGTTTGCAGCGAATTCCTCCGAAGCGTTCTCAAAGGCGAGAAGGTAAAGAACCTTGCGCTGCGCGTCGATGCCGATCAAGGACATCGGCAAAGGCGGCGGGAGGTCCGGATCACTCGCATGGCTTTGAAAGACCCTGTTGCTAATTGTGATTCCTTGCAGGCCGACTCCCCAGTACGCGTTTTCCACGACATAATCAGACATCGGTTTCGTCCGCTCCAACCTCGCGTTCATGTCCTCATCCCACCACATCATGTAGACATGCTCCCAGAAGTGGCTCAACTTTCCCCGTTCGATAAGCGGTTCAATGTAGGTCGCCCGCTTGAAAGGATAGTTGTGTTGCCACTCGTACTCGACAATGCGGGAGGTGTTCATGAGGGCAACATAGCCTTTCGTCAGGATCGGCCAGTCTTGGAAAATGAGCGTCACCCGGTTCCAAAGCCCATCGGGTCCCTGTTCAAGCGGACGCAACTCGAAGGAAACGCCCGGCGTGTCCCAGTGGATCTCGGTTGTTATGGCAAGGCCCTCCGTGCCGTCCGCTTCCGATACTTCCTCTACCGTGACGAAGATGCCCGGTTTGACCTCCGTGCGCTCCATCGGCTTCGCCATGCGCCCGAAGATCATGTAAAGCTGAACAAGCGCGACCAACACGATTAGCAGCACGGCGGCGATAACGAGACGTGAGGCAATGAAGAAGATGGCCTTCATGGGGGATCGGCAAAACCCAAAACGACTGAATCATGGCGCCCCTCCTCCGGCCCGCAAGCAAACATCCGCAAGCAGACTGCGGGGGCGTTCCAAAGCGACAGGTGCCAGAGGGACCCGACACAAACCGGCCGCAATCCCGCGCAGGTCCGGGGCTCGCACCGACGCCGTGAAAGCCCGGTTCTTCGCCGCGCACCCGCCGCCACGGACCGGGCGCTGAAGCACTCCCGGCTACGCTGAGACCGCCGCGCAAGGTAGTCGGGATAGCTTCAGCACCCGACACGAACCGGCCGCTATCCCACGCAGGTCCGGGGCTCGCACCGACGCCGTGAAAGCCCGGTTCTTCGCAGCGCACCCGCCGCCACGGACCGGGCGCTGAAGCACTCCCGGCTACGCTGAGACCGCCGCCCAAGGTAGTCGGGAAAGCTTCAGCACCCGAAACGAACCGGCCGCAATCCCGCGCAGGTCCGGGGCGCTGACCCGGCTACGGGGGGCGTCTGATA
>SKLD01000321.1 GCA_007123395.1 Opitutales bacterium | reverse complement strand
TGCTTTCGGGAACATCGAAGAAGTGGTAATGCTCCGGAGCGTAGCGGTTGCTCTCCGTCAGGCGCTCCCGGAAACCCTCCTCGCGCAGAACGGCGAAGTGGTGTTCATGGCGACCGCAGAATCCGAATTCCTCGCAGCCCAGCTCAAGAAGGTAGTCGGCGGCCATACGGCCAATGCCGATGTTGTCGTCTGTTACAACGGGCACCGGACAGTCATACATCCGGCTGGACACATTCACCACCGGGACCGGGGGATTCGTCAGAAACGACCGGTCGCTCTCGCCGAAGAATCCGATGATTCCGTCAATCTTTTCCAATGTTCTGTATCGCCCGCCGTCTTTCTCAAGGATCATGAGTTCGACGCCGTCCCGCTTTGAGATGGCGATTTGCAGGGCACGAAGGACGCCGCGGCAGTAGGCCGCCCGCATGAGCATGTCGAGGCCGATGATCATGGGGTGCGGCGGTATGCGCGGGTTTCACCCGCACCCCCGTCGACGTGCCCGGCGCGGGCGGGCGCGGCACCGTATTGAGCCGAGCGGCGATGTCTGGGGAAACAGGGCAGGGATTCCATTTCTGAAGCTAGGCTGGACTGCGCGGGCGGGGTTTTCAAATGTCTTTCTCGCAATCGGGGCGGTCACCTCGGGACCCCGGACGCTGCCATTTCCTGTTCTGCGCGCTCAACTTTGTTCACCGCAGGTTCCGCAGCGGCCCCTGGCGTTCCCTCGGCGATGGAGCGTGGACGCGCCTCGGGATTTCCCAGGCGGAACATACGGTCGAGCCCCGTGATGATGCGGGCGCCGCCCCGGTAAGCGAAATAGTTGTAGATCCAGCTAAGAAGAACACTCAAGCGGTTGCGGAAGCCGACGAGGAAAATCAGGTGGACAACGAGCCATGCCATCCACGCGGGAAAGCCGGAGAACCGCAGTCCGCGGATGTCCGCGACAGCCTTGGAGCGCCCGATTGTTGCCATGGATCCTTTGTCGAGGTAGCGGAAGGGCGGTCGTGCGCCGGACTTCCCGCGCAGTTCGCGGTTGAGAATGCGTGCGACGTGGCGGCCCATCTGCATAGCGGCGGGGGATACACCGGGCACCGGCTTGCCGGCGGCGTCGACCAAATGGACGATGTCACCCACGGCGAAGACCTCGGGATGGCCGGGCAGGCTGAGGTCGGGTGCGACCTTGACCCGTCCCGCGCGGTCGCGCTCGACAGGGAGGGAAGCGCACAGGCGACTCGCCCGCACGCCGGCACCCCAAACAACATTCGCGGCGGGGATCAATCCGTCTTCCAGCGTCAGGCCGTGCTCGTCGATAGCTTGGATGCGTGCGTTGAGCCGGATCTCGACGCCAAGCTTTTCGAGCTGTCTATGCGCTTTGGCGGCCAGTCCCGGTGTGAAGGGACGGAGAATGCGCTCGGTCGCCTCGATCAGGATGATACGGGTCTGTGCCGGATCAATGTGGCGGAAGTCCTTGCGCAAGACGAAACGGCTCAGCTCGGCGAAGGCACCGGCGAGTTCGACGCCGGTGGGTCCTCCGCCAACGACGACGATCGTCATGAGGCGGGCGCGCTCCTCCGCGTCGTCCGTCAGGTCCGCCTGCTCAAAGGCATAGAGGATCCGCTGTCGTATGAGGGCGGCGTCATCGAGCGTCTTCAGGCCCGGGGCAAAGGCTTCCCACCGGTCGTTGCCGAAATAGTTGGTCCGCGCCCCCACGCCAATGACCAGATAGTCGTAGTCAATGGAGCCGGTGTCCCGCAGGCGCACTTCCTTCTTCGCGGCGTCCACATGCAGCGCCTCGTCAAGCCGCACGTCAACGCCCCCTTTCCTTCGAAAAATCGATCGAATGGGATGGGCGATATCCGGCACGGAGAGCCCCGCCGTGGCTACTTGATAGAGAAGCGGCTGAAAGGTGTGGTGGTTCTGCCGGTCAATGAGAACAACCTCCGCCCTTGAGGTGTCCACTGCCCGGCAAAAAGCAAGCCCCCCGAAGCCCGCCCCAAGCATGACAATCCGCTTTTTCCTGTCCGTCGATTTCATCCGGCGGATCATAGCACGCCCGCCGGTAGTTGTCCACCGCCGCTTCGAGGCGGCGGTTGATTTTGATACGGGCGGTGGCTTCCTTTTCGGGCATCCGGGGGGTATTACTGGCGGCGGCGGGTGGAAGGGGCAAGCGTGCAGTGGGCGCGGGCGATTCGTGTTCGCCGCTTGCTTTCTCGGTGAATTTGCGCTGAATTGCGCGCTCGCGGAAGCCTTGCGCCCGTGCATCTCGTAAACAAAGCCTTGTGTCATGAACCGGTCGATCCTCACAGCGATACTTATCTTCTTCGGATTGGTCCTCTACATGGCATCGGGGCTGGTTTTCCGGGAGGGGCGTGAGGCGGAGCCGTTGATCACGGATGCGCAGGGTCCGCCCCTGTTGGCGGTGCGGGTGCGGGAGTCCGAGGCGGACCCGGTGGCGCGGGAGATCCTCATGACGGGTCACACCGCGCCGAACCGCGCCGTGCGTGTGCGCGCGGAGGTAGCGGGGCGGGTGGAAGCGGTTTTGGCGGAGCGCGGCCGTTCCGTGAGCCGCGGCGACGTGATCCTGCGCCTCGCCGAGGACGACCGGGGGCAGCGTTTGGAGGAGGCGCGCTCGCGCGTGGAGCAGCGGCGGCAGGAATACGAGGCGGCGCGGCGCCTGCGCGACCGCGACCTGCAGTCGCCCGTGGCGGTGGCGACGGCGCTGGCGGAGCTGCGCGCGGCGGAGCGGACCTTGCGGCAGGCGGAGCTGGACATGGAGCGCCTGAGCGTGCGCGCGCCGTTCGACGGCGTCCTGAACGAGCGGATGGTGGAGGAAGGCGATTTTGTGAGTGTGGGTGATCCTCTTGCGCATGTGCTCGACCTCGATCCGTTGCTTGTCGTGGGCGAGGTGCTGGAGACGCAGGCAAAGCACGTGAAGGAGGGCGGCGCGGCGCGGGCGCGGATCGCCGGCGGCGAGGTGGTGGGCGGGTTCATCCGCTTCCGCTCGTCAGAGGCGGCGGCGGACACCCGCACAATGCGGGTGGAGATGGTTTTTCCGAATCCGGGAGCGCGGACTGCGGCGGGATTGTCGGCGGAGCTGGTCGTGGAGGCGGAGCGGGTGTCGGCCCACGCCGTGTCTCCGGCGCATGTGTCCATCGCCGATGACGGGCGCTTCGGCGTGAAGTATGTGGATACGGACGACCGCGTGCGTTTTGTCGAGGCCGACATCGTGCGGAGTACGCCGGACGCTCTCTATCTTGGCGGGCTGCCGGAGACGATCCGGCTGATCACGGCGGGCCAAGGTTTTGCCAAGGAGGGTGATCTCGTCGATGCCCATCCCGAAACGCACGCGTGGTAGGAAATGGATTCCTTTATCGCATCGTGTCTCGGACGGGGACGAACGGTCATTCTCACCCTTGTCTTTTTGATCATCGCGGGGACGTATTCCTATTATACACTGCCACGTGAATCGCAGCCGGAGGTGCAGATACCGATCGTCTACGTGCGCCTGTATCACGAGGGTATCTCTCCGGAGGATTCGGAGCGTCTCCTCCTGCGCCCAATGGAGCGCGAGATGCGCGGGCTCGACGGTTTGCGCGAGATGCGGTCGACGGCCTA
>SKLD01000038.1 GCA_007123395.1 Opitutales bacterium | reverse complement strand
AGCTTCGAGGAGCCGTTGCGCAGTCAGATGCTCTGGCTCCCCATCCTCTATGCGACCTCGGTTGTTATTACGTCCTCGGTCGTGACGCTGTATTTCCGGAAGATCGGGCGCATCGACGATGAGATCTACCGCAACAGCCACGTGCATAACCGGCTCTTCGGCGCGGACTACGAAACCCCTTATCCCGAAGCCGCCGTCCCCCGCAACCTCAAGCGCCACATGCACAAAATCCACGCAAAGGTCGTGCCGCCCGCGAGGTGAAGCTCCCCCTTTCGTTTTATGCTCTGAGTTTTTAGATCAACCCCGGTGGCGCTGAGCTCCATTTCATTGGAGCGATCAGATCGGATTTCGCTGAATGCCTTTACGTGTTCCGGCGAGTATCACTATTGTTAAAAAGCTCAGAGCTAAACTAAACTTTACAGAAACATACAATTTCTTATAAGAGGGATTATAGATAAAAATCAATATTTTCGGTGATTATCACTTAAAGCGCGGGTCGGATTGACTGGCGCGCGGGGTTCCTTGGATCGGGCAGGAATCCGCCCGGGGTGTATGTTGTTGGTGGATCCGCTTGTGCAGGCGAATCCGGTTGCCATCCGCATGCGGTGGTCGCGGGGATGGTGCGGCTGCGCGCGGGAGGAAAGATCTGGCCTCCTCTCTCCTACGGTAGTGATGACAGCGGTGGTTACTGCGCGACTGGCGTGTCGACCCGGGCGAAGAGAGAATCGGCTTCGAGTGCGATGCAGCGGGCTTCTTCCTCGGCGAGGCGGGCGGAAAAGGTGTCGTAGTCGATGAGTTCGAGGCGGCCGTCGAAGTGCTCGACGATGGCGGTGGCGGACTCCACCCAGTCGCCGGAGTTCATGTAGTGGACGGTGCCGATGTGCTTGTCGTCCGGCGTGTGGATGTGTCCGCAGATAAACCCGATGCATCCTTCCCGTCGGGTGAACTGTTCCACGTTTTGCTCGAACCGGCTGATGTAGCTGACGACAGATTTGGTCTTGGCCTTGATGAGCTTGCTCAGCGAGAAGGGTTCTTTGCCCCGCCACCGGCGGTAGCGGTTGTAGAGACGGTTGATCTTGAGGAGGGTCTGGTAGCCGATATCGCCCGCCACAGCGACGAGCTTGCTGTGCTGCGTGACGGCATCGAACACATCACCGTGCACGACGAGGTAGCGGCCGCGCGGGGTCTCGTGGATGTATTTGTCGACGATGCGCAGCTTGTCGAAGCGCAGGGGTAGAAAGCGATCAAGGACATCGTCGTGATTTCCGCGCAGGTATATGACCTCGGTGCGCCTTTTCTCGATGCGCTTGAGAACGAGGCGAATGAAGCGTGTGTGTTGCCGCGTCCAGCCTCCTTTGCGCCCGAGAGACCATCCGTCAATGATGTCGCCGTTGAGGATGAGCTTTTCGCAATGGACGTGCTTGAGGAGGTCGTTGACCTTACCGATTTGACAATCCTCCGTGCCGAGATGGACGTCGGAGAGGATGAGTGTCTTATAGTGCAGGACGGGCTTCTTGCGTTTTGTTTTCATGAGGCTTCTGCGGGTGTGAGGACTTCGGTGAGGGTAGATTCATAGTTGTCGAGAATAGAGTCCCAAGAGTAGGAAAGGACGGCGTCGCGTGCGGCGGCGCGGAGAGCCGGCCAGACGGGACGGACGGCGGCGGCCCGGTGTGCGGCGGCGAGGTAGGCTTCGTCGTCGTCGAAGGGCGCGAGGAATCCGTTGAGACCATCGCGGATGAATTTGGCGGGCGCGGCGTAGTCGAAGGCGACGACGAGCAGCCCGCTCGCCATGGCTTCGGTGACGACGTTGCCGAAGGTTTCCGTCGTGCTGGCAAAGGGGAAGACATCGGCGCTCGCGTAGTGTCGCGCGAGTTCCTCGCCGCGCCGCATACCGGCGAAGCGGATCTCCGGGCGGGTCCGTTCGAGGCGGGGACGCTCCGGGCCGTCGCCGACAATGACGAGTGGCATCGTCGGCGCGGTTTCCCGCATGGCCTCCCACGCGCGGATGGTGAGCGGAAGGTTCTTCTCGCCCGCGACGCGGCCGACATAAAGGGCCACGGGAGTGTCGTCATCCACGCCCCATTCACGGCGCAGGGCGAAGTCGCGCTTGTCCGGCGAGAAGCAGGCCGTGTCGACACCTCGGCCGAGGACGCGGAGGTTGGCGAAACGTTCTTGCTCAAGGCCGGTGCGCAGGTCTTCGGAGGGGACAAATGTGCAGCGCGACCGGCCGTGGATATGCCGCAGCCACCGGAGCACCCCGCTTTGCAGCGCGCCGTAGCCGTAGTAGGCACCGTATCTATGGAAGTTGGTGTGGTAGCTGGTGACGAGCGGGATGCCGAGGGCGTGCGCCGCCCGCGTTGCGCTCCATCCGAGCGGGCCTTCCGTGGCGACGTGGACGATGTCCGGACGGTCATCGCGCCAGCGCCGGATAAGGGGGCCTTTGGCGGGAAATCCAAGCCGCAACTCCGGATAACGCGGGATGCGCATGCCGGGCAGAGAGACGAGGTCGGAGGCCGGGTGGGTGCCGGGCGTGCGGTCGCGCCGGGCGGGTACGGCCACGGTGACTTCGTGGCGTCGCCGCCGGAGACCTTCGACGATCCGGCCGAGGGTCATGGCGACGCCGTTGATCTCGGGAGGAAAGGTCTCCGTGACGATGGTGATTTTCAATGCGGTGCGGGTTTTGCGGTGCCGTGGATGAAGGATCGCAGCGGGTTGGGAATAACTTGTGGATAAGTCCGTTTTCCTGCAGTGTATTGCACGTTTACCGCTGTTCCCTTACGATCACGTTACGGTTTTGTGAAATTGGTTATGGAATCATCGAAAACCCTCTATTTTCTGGTGGGACCCACTGCGGTCGGAAAGACGCACCTTGCCTTGGAATGGGCAGAGGCGCGCGGCGCCGAGATCCTCAGCTGCGACGCCTTCTGCGTCTACAGGGGCATGGATATTGGCACGGCGAAGCCCACGGCGGAGGAGCAGGCGCGCGTGCCACACCACGGGATCGATCTTGTCGGGGTCGACACCCTCTATTCGGTGGCCGACTACATGAAGGAGGCGCAGGCGGTGGTGGACGATGTTTTGTCACGCGGGCGTGACATTCTCGTCGCCGGGGGGAGCGGATTCTATCTCAAGAGCTTTTTCGCACCCGTTGTGGATAAGATTCATGTTCCACCGGAAATCCGGGAGCGGGTGGGGTGGATTTTCGAGACGGGCGGCCTTGAAGGAGCGGTCGATGAGTTGCTCACGCTCAACCCCGACGGGCTGGGCGATCTCGATGCCTTCAATCCGCGCCGGGTTGCCCGCGCTTTGGAGCGCTGCCTAGCGAGCGGGCGGAGTCTCGCCGAACAGGCTGCGGCGTTTTCGCGGCAGGGCACTCCCTTTGACCGCTTCCGGCGGCGGGTCTGCCTGCTGGAGCGCGACACGGCGGAGCTGGACCGGCGCGTGGAGGAGCGTGCGCGGGCCATGCTTGCGGAGGGGCTCGTCGAGGAGGTGGCGCGTCTCCGGGGCGAGGGCGTTGAGAGCAACCCGTCGGCCTCAAAGGCGATCGGCTATCGTGAGACGCTGCGCTTTCTTGACGGTGAGTGCGACGAAGACGGGCTCCTTGCGGCGATCT
>SKLD01000334.1 GCA_007123395.1 Opitutales bacterium | reverse complement strand
TCGAGCGCGTCTTGGCTTCGGCGAGGGCTGCGGCGAAGGACTCGCGCGAGAGGGGCAGGACGGGCGCGCCTTCGAAGAAGTGGTTGGCCATGTGCCGCGCCGCGTCGGCGGCAAGCCCGTGCTTTGAGGAGGTGCCGACGGCGTTGAGTTCGACGCGCTTGAGCGTCTTGCCGAGGTCGCGCTCGAGCCATGCGAGATCGCGCCCGAAGGCGCGGGCGAGGAGCTGCCGCAGAGCGGGAGCGGTCGCCGCCTCCGCCTCCGCGCGGTTGGCGAAGAGACGCAGCGCGACGCCGCCCTCCTCAAGGCGGAGGCCCGGCCATGCGTGGACAGGCACATCGGCGATGTCCCCGAGGCGCAGTTGCTCCGGCATGTCGGGAAGGTCGGTCTCGTCGACGGACGCGCGTTCATGGCGGCGGCGTGCGGCTTTCCAGAGGGAGAGTTCGGTGTTGCCCTCGCCGCGGGCGGCGTGGTCGCGCACGGTGGCGGCATATTGCCCGCGCACTGCCTCCCAGTCGCGCCCGGCGGCGAGCCGGCGGCCCTTCGCGTCGAGCACCTCGACACGCGGGCGCAGGTGCACGGGCACGCCGGACAGATCCCATGCGCTCTCCGGGATGTCGGCGCCGTAGCGCTCGCGGATGAGGGCGGCGAGGGTGCGGTGGAGCGGGTCGGGGCCGGGCCGGACGAGGCGGGTGAGTTCCTCCACGCGGTCGCCGAGGGGAAAGAGCGTGCGCCGGTACTCCTTGGGGAGCGAGCGAAGGAGCGCGTCGACGCGCTGGCGCACGTAGCCGGGTACGACCCAGTCGAGCGCAGCCGCGTCGACGGCGTCAAGCTGGCTCACGGGCACGCGCAGGGTGGCGCCGTCTTCCTCCGCGCCCGGTTCGTAGCGGTATTCCAACGACACGGGAGCCCCCGCCAGTTCGACGGCGTCGGGATACAACTCGCCGACCCCCTCGTCCCCGCCCCCGTGGAGGAGGTCCGCCTCCTCCATGCGCAGCGAGGTGTCGCCGTGCGCGCGGATGTAGCCGTGCAGATCGGCCGCGCCGGAAACGTCTGCAAACCGCTTCATATAGAAGTCGTAGACCCGCTGGTCGAGGGCGAAGGCCCCCGCGTTGCGCAGGCGCGTCTGCATGTCACCGACACGCTTGCGCACGGCTTCGTTCGCTTCGAAGAAGGGAAAGCGGGTGCGCAAGCGGCCCTCCACCAAGGCCTCGCGCACGAAAATTTCCGTGGCCGCGCGCGGATCGACGCGCCCGAAGCCGACCGCGCGCACATCGATTTCGAGCCCGTAGAGCTGACGCCGCTCTTTTACGAGGACGCGTTCGCCCTTCTCGTCGTACCAAGGCTCGGAATACGAGGATTTGAGGAGGTGCGCGCCGTGGTCGAGGATCCAGCGAGGCTCGATGCGGGCGACGGTGCGGGCGTAGAGGCGGCCCGTCTCCATCCACTCCCCGCACAGGATCCACGGCGGGCTCTTGCGCGCGGCCCCGGTGGTCGGCTCCTTCGGCTTGGCCCCGCCTTTGCGGCGCTCGAGCTTGCGGGCGCGCTTGTCGAAGAGCCCGGAGCCGGGAAAGACCATCGCCCGGCGGTTGCGCGTGCCGCGATAGTGGTTGTTTTCCTCGCGGCAGGCGACGTTCATGAGCAGGCCGCTGAGGAGGGCGCGGTGGATTTGCGGGTACTCGGCGGGCACGGCGTTGAGGCGGAAGTCTTTGTCCTCTTCGAGGACGCGCTCGAGCTGCTGGTACACGTCGCGCCACTCGCGCATGCGCAGGTAGTTGAGAAAATGTTCTTTGCAGAAACGGCGCATCTGCCGCTGGCTCATCCGCTCCGTCTCGTCGTGGCAGGCGTTCCAGATGTTGAGGAGCGTGAGGAAGTCGGACTCCTCGTGCACGAAGCGGCGGTGCATGCGGTCGGCCTCGGCCGCTTTGTCGGCGGGGCGCTCGCGCGGGTCTTGGATGCTCAGCCCGGCGGCGATGACCATGACCTCCCGCAGCGAACCCTCCTTTTGCGCTTCGAGAAGCATCCGCCCGATGGTCGGGTCGCAGGGCAGGCGCGCGAGGCGTTTGCCCACGGCGGTGAGCCGGTCCTCCGCGTCGAGCGCGCCGATGTCGCGCAGGAGTTGGTAGCCCGCCTTGACGGCACGCGGCTGCGGCGGATCGAGAAAGGGAAAGTCCTCCACCGCGCCGAGACGCAGGGCGACCATGCGCAGGATGACGTCGGCGAGATTCGCGCGCTGGATTTCCGGCGTGGTGTATTCGGGCCGCGCCCGGAAGTCGCGCTCCTCGTAGAGCCGCACGCAGGTGCCCGGCCCCACCCGTCCGGCGCGGCCACGCCGCTGCTCGGCTGAGCTTTGCGCGATTTTCTCGATGGGCAGGCGCCGCGTGTGCGCGCCGGGACTGTAGCGGCTGATGCGCGCGAGACCGGTGTCGATGACGGTGCGGATGCCCGGGATGGTGAGGGACGTTTCCGCGATGTTGGTGGCGAGAATGACCTTGCGGCGGGCGGAGGCCTTGAAAATACGGTCCTGCTCGCCGGCGGAGAGGCGGCCGAAGAGCATGACAATCTCGGCGGCATTGCCGATCCGCCCGTCAAGGAGGTCCCGCGTCTCACGGATGTCGCGCTCGCCCGGGAAGAAGACGAGGACATCGCCCGGCTCGCGGCTCATTACGACATCCTCGACAGCGCGCGCGGCGGCTTCGATGTAAGTCACCTCGCCGGTCTCTTCGAGGATCTCGTCGACGGGCGCATAGAGAACGTCCACCGGATAGGTGCGGCCCGTCACCTCCACGACGGGCGCGTCCCCGAAGGCCCGCGCAAAGGCCGCCGTGTCGATTGTCGCCGAAGTGATGATCACTCGCAGATCGGGGCGGCGTGAGCGCAGGCGGGCAAGGTAACCAAGGAGAAAATCGATGTTTAGCGAACGCTCGTGCGCCTCGTCGACGATGATGACCTCGTAGGCGGAGAGGAGCGGATCGCTCTGGATTTCGGAGAGCAGCATGCCGTCGGTGGCGAGCTTGACGAGCGTGCCCGCGCCCGTGCGGTCGGTAAAGCGGATCTTCGCCCCCACCTCGCGCCCCCACTCCACCCCGAGTTCCTCCGCGATGCGCCGCGAGACGGAGAGCGCGGCCACGCGGCGCGGTTGCGTGCAGCCGATCATGCCCCGCGCGCCGAAACCCGCTTCGAGGCAAATCTTCGGCAGTTGTGTCGTTTTGCCGCTGCCGGTCTCCCCCGCCACGATGACGACCGGATGCGCCGCGAGCAGGTCGCGGATTTCCGCCGCCCGTGCGCTGACGGGCAGGTCCTCCGGATACCGCACGGGCGGCACCGACACACGCCGCTCCGCTACCCGGCGCAAGGATTTGCGCAGGCGCGCCAGCTCTCCGCCCCCGCGCGGCGGTCGACCGAGCGATTGCATCCACAGCGCGTCGCGCACCATGAGGTCGCACGCGGCGTAGGGAGCGGAGGAACTGTGGGTCTCGAAAGCCATGCAGGCCGGTGAAAACCTGCGAGCCTCGCAGCGTCTGGCCTCGGTGTGCAATCCCGCAGTGCGACTGGGCGGTGAGCCCCCGGCGGCAGGCTATCCGAATCCCCCGGCGATGCACAAAAAGGAGCAAAAAG
>SKLD01000312.1 GCA_007123395.1 Opitutales bacterium | reverse complement strand
GCGTTACCGTTTCGATGGGGATGTCGTAGATATCGACCTCGTTGCGGCGGATGAGGAAGAGGAGAAGGTCGAGCGGCCCTTCGAAGACGGGAAGATGGATGGCTTGGTCGAGCGTGCGCACGAGCGCGGCCTCATGGGCGGGAGGCTTCGGCGGGCGGGCGACAGGCGGTAATACAGGATTGTCCACGGCTTCAGAAAGTGTGGAGGAAGACGCGCAGGCCGACTTGGAAGTCGTCCTCGCGTGTGGTCCCCTCGTTGAAGATGACGCTGTATTCGATTTCCCACGACCTGCCGAGGCGCTGGCGGATTCCGTAGTAGTGGCGGGTCATGCGGTCAAGGCGCTCGTCGTAGCGTGCGCCCGCGAGGAGGCCGAAGCGCGGGTTGAGCTGGTAGTATCCATCGGCCGCGTACTGGCTGATAAAGCCGTTGAGATAGTCGGCGGAGAGGGTGAGGCGCCACCGCTCGGCGCTGCGCAGGTGAGCGAGAAAGCGGGTTTCGTCGAGGCGCGGGGATTCCGTGCGGAAGCGCTGGGCCACCTCGAGGTGCAACCAGCGGGCGGGCGTGGTCTCGAACTGAAGGTAGGTGGCTTCCCAGTCGGGCGTGCCCGCGGGGTTGGAGAGGACAAGGTCTTGGTAGAGGTTGAGGCGGGCGAGAGAGCGGGCAGCACCGGCTTCGCCGCGTGTCTGGAGGAGGTTTTCGAGGCCGAAGCGGAGGACGTGGCGTTCCTCCGCCGAATCCAGCGCGCGGTCGTCCATGAGGTCGATGGTCGGCAGCGTGGGGAGAAAGGGCGCGGCGTCGTAGCCGGGCAGTGCCGTCGTGGGATCGCCGTCGACGGGTTGCCATCGGTAGCGCAGAACCGGGCGCACAATGTGGCGGAGTCCTTCGATCCCCCATGTGCGGCTTTGCACATCCCACTCCGCGTGCGCCTGCGCCGTGAGGTCGAAGCCCAGTTCGCCCCGCCAGTAGTGTGCGCCCCGGCCCTCGCGTGGTCCCCGGCCCGCGTCGAAGAAGGTGAAGCGTGCCCCCGCGAGCGGACGCAGGTGCAGCCAGCGCGCGAGGGCCAGTGGATGTTCAATCCGCCATGCTCCGCCGAGGCGCGTGACGGCGGAGTCCGACTCAATGCCGATGCCGCCCTCGGGCGGAATACCGAAGTCGAGGAACGGGGCGAAAACGGGAGGCGCAAAGGCGGCTTCGAGGCTCTGGCGGCGGTAGTTGAGGAAGTGGAGTTCCGCTGTTTGCAGGAAGCCGGTCTCGCCGACCGGCGTGGGCAGGTAGTCGAAGCGCAACTCGGGCAGGCGCTCGACCATGGGATGGTAACGGTTAAAGTTGGCCCGCGCGAAGAGGGACGCCACCCAGTTGTCGGCAAGGTAGAGCGTCTCGAGAAAGCTGTCGGGCTGCTGCGCCTCGTCGTAACGGTCGGGACGGAAGTCGCGGTGCGTCTCTGAGTCGCGCATGGCCGTGGCCCGCGCGGTCGTGCGCCACGGGCCGGATCGCTGCCGCACCGCCGCGTCGGCAAAGGCGCGGTCGCGGGGCACGGGCGCGCCGAGGAAGTCGGTGCCCCGTTTCGCCGCCGATTCGTCGCGGATGAACCCGGTGGAGAGTTCGGCAAAGAGCGAGTCGCCGCCTTCGCCCTCCGTTTGGTAGCGAAGGATCGGCCCGAAGAGCACGCCGCGGTTGGAGTAGAGGTCGAAGTTCGCGCCCGCGCCCCATTTTTCGCCCACCGGCGCGACAATGGCGGAGCGCCCGAAGGCGCCGAGATTTTGCCGGTAGCCAATCTCCCCGCGGAAGTCGAGCGGGGCGGCACCCTCCACCGAACGCTGGAAAGACGGCAGCGGAATGGCGGGCACGCGTCCGACGCGCAGGCTTGGCCCGCTCACGCGGAAGCGGTCGCCCGGTTCGACGCGTCCGCTTTCGGCGGCGACGCGCAGTGACTGCGGTTCAGGCTCGTTCAGGTAGAGCGTGCCGCGGGAAAAATCGATCTCCTCGCGCGTGCCCTCAAAGGCATCACCCTCGACAAAGAGCGGCGGGTAACCGGCCCGGAACCGCTCCACCTCGAAGCGCCGGGTCGCCGTGTCGTAGACAAGGCGGTTGGTGATGAGCCGGAAGCCCGGCTGCGAGACACGCACATTGCCGGTCGCCACGACCCGATCATCGCGGCGGTGGAAGATGATCTCGTCCGCCTCGAAGACGGTGTCGCGGTCAACAAGACGCGCATTGCCGCGGGCCGTGAGCGTTTGCTCGCGGGCGTCAAAAGCAATCGGCTCATCCGCGCTCAGCTCGGGCTGGGAGGCATGCGCGGAGACCGCCAAGAGCGCGAGAAGAAGCAGTCCTGAGCAAACGGATTTCAACACGGGGGCGAGCATGGTTAAGCGTCATCCCCGCACAAGTGTTTTTCCGCGCAGTGCCAGTAGGCGGCACGGAAGACCTCGCGCACATTGCCCCCCGAGGCGCGGAAGGCGGTGCGGGCAGCGGCCTCGAGGGCAGGGCCCCAGTGCGCGCCGGCGAGTTCGCGGGCGAGGGCGAGCGCGAGGGCTTCGTCCGTCCGGGTCGTGAAAACGGTCGGCAGGGCACAGCGCCGGTGTGTGGTCGCGACGAGACCGCCACCGCTGCGCCGCGCCGCATGGATCAAGCGGTGCCAGCCCCACCAGCCGAGGACCTCGCCGCCGTCGAAGAGAAGGCACTCGCCGGGGCGCAGGGCGGTGGCGTCGGCCATCGCGGCGGCGCGCTCCGCACGGCTGCTTTCGAGCGTGAGCCGCGCCCAGCGGATCGCGAGACCGGCCTCCCGCAGGCGGGCTTCGAGGTCCTCGAGCAGCGTCGTCTTGCCCGTGCCTTCCGGGCCGCGGATACACCCCCGCCACGAGACCGCGCGCAGGCGCGTGACGACTCCGTCCGCCGCCGTCCCGCTCATGCGGTAGCGCAGGCGGGCCAACGCTGAGGCGCGGAAGGGATTTTCATCGGCCCTCACGTTGCCCATTGCACGGAACAGTTGCCCGCACGACGAGAATTTTCTCCAATTCCGCCATGGAATCTGCCGATGTCTACCGCTGCTCCGAAGACGCGGAGTATTACTTCAAAGAGGGCTGCCACATCTTGGAATGGCTCAACCGCGAGGACGATCCCGCCGTCTCCGTCGCCCGCGCGCGGGTGGCACCCGGCGTGCGCACGCGGCGCCACCGCCTCATCGGCATCGCCGAGCGTTACCTCGTTCTGGAAGGGCGCGGCGAAGTCGAGGTCGCGGACCGTCCGCCCGCCCCCGTCGGGCCGGGCAGCGTTGTCCTCATTCCGGCAGGGTGTGACCAGTGCATCACCAATACGGGCACGGAGCCGCTCGTCTTTCTCGCCGTCTGCACCCCGCGCTTCGTCCCGGAAGCCTACATCGACTCGGAGGAGGACGGGCCCTGATGGTGGATCTGCCGCGCGGTCGCTGTGTGCGGCGGATAAGCGTTGGAGTTCCGCGTTTACGCGGTCCCGGTGTCGGCGGGGATTGGCGGGACTATCGGTCATCGCGGCGGCGGCGGGCGGCAGACCAAGGTCTTGCCGCTACGGTGGCCGGGCGGCGGGCGGCGGGGATTGGCGGGCCGTCGGCTCTGCCGGGGGTCGACGGAGGCGTGGCTCCG
>SKLD01000500.1 GCA_007123395.1 Opitutales bacterium | reverse complement strand
TGGTTCAATCTCGCGCACGGGACGGCGGGGACGCTGTGGGCGGAGCGCTTCGGCAGCGTGCTCGTGCAGGACACGCCTTGGCTGGTGGGGCTGATCGCGGCCTACATCGACCTGAACGCGGTGCGGGCGGGGCTGGCGGATCTGCCGGAGAACTACCGTTGGTGCGGCTACACAGAAGCACTGGCTGGGAATGAGTCTCTTTGCCGTGCGCTCGCCGCCTGCTTTCCTGGAGCGAAAGACAGGGCGGAGGCCTTGGCGCTTTACCGTCTGCTGATGTTGGGGAAAGGGGCGCGGGCGAAAGGCGATGGCACAGGCGGGCGGATCGACCCGGCGGCGCTGCTGGAAGCGGTGAAGAGCGGCGGGGAGCTGCAGCCGCACGAGTTGCTGCGGCTGCGCGCGCGGTTTTTGACGGAGGGCCGTGCGCTGGGAACGCGCGAGTGGCTGGAAGACGGTGAAGGCGCACGTGTCCTTGCCATGCTGAAGCGCCCGCCGCCGTGCCGACCCGTTGAATTCCTCGACAACGTGGATCTGGCGGTAGCCCGCTCGCGGGCGGGGTACTGTGCCCTTGAGCATCCCGGGAGGTGACCGGCGTTGACGCTTTAAGAGCCGGGCAGGGTCATTCCGACAATGTAGAACGAATTGTCTCAAAATAGTCTTCACTCTCTGCTTTGACGCCACCGTGCCGTGGCCGGGTGGCTGCCTGACCCTCGAAGCCTTTGTCAAGCAGGTTCCGGCCCCTGGCTCCGCGGTCTGCGTATGAGCGCAAATGCGGCGTGCTCGCCAACAGCCCTGGAAGACCGCACGCGCCATTGCGCGCTGACCCCAAGGTTGGGTCGCGCCACGACGAGTCGCGCCTGCAGGCCGCTTCCACTCTTGTTCGCCACCGAATCTTTCTGGGATTCTCAATGAGTTACAGCTTCACATCCGGGGAAGCGGTCCCATCATCCGCTGCGATGATGAATGGATTTTTGTTCCCCCCCTTTTGGGAAACCCCCGAGCTGACACAGGCCAACCGTTTGCCCGCGCGGGCCTTTGCCTATCCGTATGCGGACGCCGCCGCGGCACTCGCCCGCGATCCGGCGGGCTCGCCATGGGTGCGGTCACTCGACGGTGAATGGACTTTTCACTACCTCGGCTCGCCTTATGAGGTCACGCCGGAGCATATCGGTGCCGCGGAAATGCGCGGGGGCGGGGCGATCCGCGTGCCGGGCAACTGGACGATGCAGGGTTGGGACCGACCGCACTACACCAATCGTATCATGCCTTTCGAGAACGATCCGCCGTACGCTCCGGAGGCAAACCCCACGGGGGTCTACCGCCGCCGCTTCACCGTGCCGGAGGATTGGTCGGGCCGCCGCACGCGCCTCCGCGTCAACGGCGCGGAGAGTCTTGCCCTCGTGTATGTCGACGGCGCTTTTGCCGGCATGTCGTCCGACAGTCGGCTTCCGGCTGAGTTCGACATAACGCCGTGGGTAGAGGCGGGCGGGGAGCACACGCTTGCCATCGTCGTCATCCGCTACAGCGCGTTCTCCTACGTGGAGGACCAAGACCACTGGTGGATGGCCGGGCTGCACCGCTCCGTCGAACTGCTCTCTACGGCGGATGCATGGATCGAGGATGTCTTCGCCAAGACCGGCTACCGCCCGGAGGACGGCACCGGGACCATGGACCTCCGGTTGCATGCGGGCTTTGCGGGAGCGCCCGGCCGCCGTGTTGCCTTCCGTCTTCGCCTACTTGCGCCCGACGGCACCGACGTCTGGAAGCGGTCCAAGATTCTGCGTGTCGACGGCACCGGCTACCGCGAGGATGGATTTTCCGTGCGCCGCCGTTTCCGCGTGAGGGATGCCGCCCCTTGGTCGGCGGAGGATCCCGCCCTCTACACGCTTCTCGTATCCATGGTCGGCAGCGACGGGGGAGGGGAGATCGAGCACACTGCCTTGCGCGTCGGTTTCCGTTCCGTGCGCGTCGCAGGCGGACAACTGCTTTTCAACGGGCAACCGGTCATCCTCAAGGGCGTCAATCGGCACGACCACGATCCCGATACCGGAAAAACCGTTAGCCGCGGACGCATGGTGCAGGATCTTGAACTCCTCAAGCGGCACAATTTCAATGCCGTGCGCACGGCCCACTACCCGAACGATCCCCTCTGGCTCGACCTCTGCGACGAGTATGGGATCTACGTCATCGACGAGGCCAACCAAGAGGCGCACGCCAATTATTCGACTCTCGGCCACGACCCGCGCTGGGAACGGGCCTTTGTCGAGCGGGCGGAGCGCATGGTTCTGCGCGACCGCAACCACGCCTGTGTTTTCGCATGGTCGCTTGGCAACGAAACCGGCTACGGCCGTAACCACGATGCCGCCGCCCGCGCCGTGCGCGCCGCCGATGACTCCCGCCTCCTCCTCAACGAGCCCGCCGTGCGTTACGGGTGGGAGCAGCGCGGCAACACCTTTACCCCCGGCGGTGAACTCTCCAACGACATCACCGCGCCGATGTATCCGGAACTTCGCGACATCGTTGCCTTCGGAGAGAATCCCACCGACAAGCGGCCCATGATTCCCTGCGAATACTCGCACGCCATGGGCAACAGCAACGGGTGCCTCAAGGAATTCTGGGATGCGGTCTACCGCTGCCCGGTTCTCCAGGGCGGATTCATCTGGGACTGGGTGGAGCAAGGGCTTCGCGCCCGCGCCCCGGACGGCCGCGAATACTGGGCCTACGGCGGTGACTTCGGGGACGAGCCCAACGACGTTAACTTCAACTGCAACGGCCTCGTCATGCCCGACCGCGAGCCCAAGCCCGCCATGGAAGAGTGCCGTAAGCTTTTCCAGCCGCTGCACTTCTCCGCGGCCGAAGGCGGCGGCGTGCGCGTCCGCAACCGCGATTTCTTCCGCCGCGCGGATTGGTTGGAACTCTTTTGGACGGCGGAGGTCGGGGGCGCTGTCGTCGCGCAGGGCGGTCCGCTGCCGCTGCGGGTCGCTCCGGGAGCGGAGGAAACGTTTGCGCTCGACCTGCCGGCGACAGGCGATCTCCCCCCCGGCGAAGCGTTTCTGCGCCTGAGCGCGCGCACCCGGGAGACGGGGCGTTGGCACCCGGCGGGCTTCGAGGTGGCATGGGAGCAGTTTCCGCTCGATAACCCTTCCCCGGCGACGGCGCGGCTCCTTGCCGCGGATGGCGGCGGCGGCGAGGCGGCGGAGGAATGGCTGCGCGCGCGCGGAAGTCTCTTCACGGACATGCCGCGCCTGCACGTCCTCCGCGGGTTTACCGACAACGACGGCGTGAAAGGCAAGCCGGAGCACTGGGAGCACGCGGGCAAACTGCTCGGTAAATGCCGCGCGGCAGGGCTCATGGACTTGCGCGTGACGGCTGTCGATGAGCGTGCGGCGGGCGAAGGACGCACCATTGTCCGAGAGACCCGCTACGCCACCCCGGCGCATCCCCATGCCTTTCTCCACCGCGAGCGCCTTTCCTGCCATGGCGACGGCTGGCTGCGCGTTGAGAACACGTTTGTCGTTGATCCCGCGATTGACGATCTTCCGCGTCTCGGCGTGCGGGCTGCGCTGCCGATGGCCTTTGACAAGGTCGAGTGGTTCGGGCGCGGCCCTGTCGAGACCTATGCCGACCGCAAG
>SKLD01000111.1 GCA_007123395.1 Opitutales bacterium | reverse complement strand
CGGGCGAACTCAGGGAATTCCTGCAGTACCTGCGCGACGAAGCCGGGTTCGACATGCTCATGGACGTCACGGCGATCGACGCTTACGAGGATTCGCCGCGCTTTACCGTGGTCTATCACCTCTTTTGCACGGCGCGGCACGACTACGTGCGCGTCGCCGCGGCCTGCGAGGACGACGCCGAACCAAGCGCCCCGAGCGTGGCGGACCTTTGGGCGGCGGCCGACTGGCACGAGCGCGAAACCTACGACATGTTTGGAATCACTTTTGCGGGACATCCCGACTTGCGCCGTATTCTCATGTGGGACGGCTACCCCTATTTTCCGTTGCGCAAAGAGTTTCCCCTCGCCGGGCAAGAGGTCGACCTGCCCGCGCCCGACGTGGCCGAGCGCACCGGGGCCAAGGTTTTGCCCGCGCCCATGATGGGCGGGCCCTTCCACTCCCCGCAAAAGGGTCCTATGTCCCGCCGGGAACCGCGCGCCGACGATGAGTCGTGGACAGAAACCCGCGAAAAAGACGCCGCCCAGGCCCTGACCGACGGCCCGCGCGATTTTAAGCCCACCGACACCTGACCCGTATTTTCCATGGCTGTAAAGGAAGTATCCATAGGCGACATCGGCTCCCGCGCGGCACAGGCCGACGAGGAGTTCCGGGGCGACAAAATGGTCATCAACATGGGCCCGTCGCACCCCGCCACGCACGGTGTTCTCCGCCTCAAGGTGGAGCTGGACGGCGAGACGGTGATAAAATGCGACCCCGTCATCGGCTACCTGCACCGCGGCGACGAAAAGATCGCCGAAAACATGACTTACAACCAGTTTGTGCCCTACACGGACCGGTTGGACTACATCGGCCCGATCCACAACAACGTCACCTTCGCGCTCGCCGTCGAGCGGCTGGCGAAACTGGAGGTTCCTCCCCGCTGTCAGGCCATCCGCGTGATCTGCTGCGAGTTGGCGCGCCTCCAGTCGCACCTTCTCGGATGCGGCGTTTACGGGATGGACACCGGAGCGTTAACGGTGTTTATGTACACCTTCACGCAGCGCGAAAAGCTGTATACGCTCATGGAGCAGCTTACAGGCGCGCGCTTCACGACGAGCTACACGCGTATCGGGGGACTAATGCGCGACGTGCCTGACGGCTGGCTGGGCAAGGTGCGCAAGGTCATCGACGAGATGGAGCCCGTCATCGATGAAATCGACAAGCTGCTCTCGCGGAACCGCATTTTCTACGACCGTACTGTCGGAGTAGGGGTCGTGTCCAAGGAAGACGCCATCGCCTACGGTCTCACGGGCCCGAACCTGCGCGCGAGCGGTGTGCCCCTCGACCTGCGCAAGGACAAGCCCTACCTCGGATACGAGCAATACGATTTCGACGTTCCCATCGGCACGTCAGGCGACAGCTACGACCGCTGGCTCGTGCGCCTTGAGGAAATGCGGCAGTCCATCGGCATCATTCGCCAAGCCATCGACAAGATGCCCGACGGTCCGTTTTACGCCGAGGAAGCCAAGAAGATTTTCGCGCCCCCGAAAAGCAAGATCCTCACG
This sequence comes from Opitutales bacterium, assembly GCA_007123395.1. Classification (GTDB taxonomy): domain Bacteria; phylum Verrucomicrobiota; class Verrucomicrobiia; order Opitutales; family Oceanipulchritudinaceae; genus SLLG01. The sequence continues at coordinate 2,088 of SKLD01000111.1, read as the reverse complement.
AGCATGGAGGAGTTGATCCAGAACTTCATGATCGTGACAGAAGGCCCGCAGATGCCGGCCGGCGAGGTCTACTTTGAGGCGGAGAATCCCAAGGGTGCCCTCGGCTTCTACATCGTCTCCAAGGGCGGGGGCGTGCCCTACCGCATGAAAATCCGTTCGCCCAGTTTCTGCAACCTGTCCATCCTTTCGAAATTGGTTCCGGGCCACATGGTCGCGGACGTCCCCGTCATCCTCGGCAGTCTCGATTTTGTGCTCGGGGAGTGCGACCGCTAGCTTTTGCTTTTTCTTCCCATGCCGTTTGAACCCTCATCCGAACTCGCCGCGTATGCCGAAAAGCTCGTGCAGCGCTATCCCGAGCGCCGGAGCGCGATCATGATGATCCTTCATGCCCTCCAGCGTGAGCAGGGCTGTATTTCTCTCGAAGCTCAGGAGTGGGTGGCCGCTTTTCTTGAAATCGCCCCCATTCAAGTGCGCGAAGTGGTCTCTTTTTATCCGTTCTACCGCGAGCATACCATCGGCAAGCGCCACATCCGTGTCTGCCGCACGCTTTCCTGCGCCCTGAACGGCGGCTACGCCGTTTGCGACTCCTTCAAGAAAGCCTTCGATACCGGCCTCGACGAGATCTCGCCCGACGGGCGCGTGACTGTTGAGTTCGCCGAGTGCCTCGCCAGTTGCGGCACTGCTCCGGTCGCCCTCGTCGACGACGACCTCCACGAAAACCTCACCCCCGAAAAGGTGCGCGAGCTTTGCGAGTCGATCAAGGCGGAGACCCCCGCCGCGCCGCCGCCAAAGCCCGCCGCGGAGCCCGCCGAATGAACCGCGCCAACGGAGACGCCAGTATGCAACCCTTTTCCAAAACCGCACCCCATCCGAAAGAACGCCGTATCATCCTCGTCAATTCCGAGGATCCGGACTTTGACGGCAGCCTCGGAGCCTACGAAGAACGCGGCGGCTACGGTGAACTCAAGAAGGCCTTCGGGATGAAGCCGGAGGACATTTGCAAGGACGTGCTTGACTCCGGCTTGCGCGGGCGGGGAGGCGCGGGTTTTCCGGCGGGCATGAAGTGGAAGTTTCTCGACCGCCGCAGCGGCAAGCCGATCTACCTCATCTGTAACGCCGACGAGTCCGAGCCGGGCACTTTCAAAGACCGGCAGATCATCCACAAGGATCCGCACCAGCTCATTGAGGGGATGATGATCACGGCTTTCGCCATCCAAGCGAAGCAGGCTTTCATCTACATTCGCGAGGAGATGCCGCACGGCGCGCGCATCCTTGAGGAAGCCATCGAAGCGGCCCGTGCCAAGGGCTACTTGGGCGACAATATCCTCGGCAGCGACTATTCGTGCGATCTCGTCGTGCACCGCGGTGCCGCCGCCTACATCTGCGGCGAGGAGACGGGCCTCATCGAGTCCCTCGAGGGAAAGCGCGCCTATCCGCGCATCAAACCGCCGTATTTCCCGGCCGCCCTCGGTCTCTACATGTGCCCGACGATCGTCAATAACGTCGAGACGCTCTGCAATATAAAGCATATCGTTGCCATGGGCGGCGAAGCCTTCGGCAAGATCGGCACGCCGGGCAACACCGGCACACGCATCTGGTGCCTCAGTGGACATGTGCAAAAGCCCGGCTACTACGAGGTGGAGTGCGGCAAGGTGACCTACGGCGAACTCATTCATGACCTCGGCGGCGGCCTCCTTCCGGGGCGAAAGCTCCAAGCCGTCATTCCCGGCGGATCCTCCGCCAAGGTCCTGCGCGCGGGCGAGCGCTTTACCGGCAAGTTGCGCGGCGGCGAGGCCTTCGACTGGGGCATCGAGGACATCCCGCTCGATTTCGACAGCCCAATGGCGGCGGGCTCCATGAGCGGTTCCGGTGCCGTCATCGTCGTCGACGACAGCGTGAACATCGTCGAGGTGCTTGCCAACATCAACGCGTTCTACGCCCATGAGAGCTGCGGGCAATGCACGCCCTGCCGCGAAGGCTCGCTCTGGATGAAGAAGATCACCTCGCGCATGGTCTCCGGCGGCGCGCGCAAGGAAGACGCCGCGCTCCTCGCCTCTATCGGCGACCAGATCGCGGGCCGCACGATCT
>SKLD01000521.1 GCA_007123395.1 Opitutales bacterium | reverse complement strand
CTGCTGTTGCGGTGCAGGATGTAGTGGCTGAAGAGCGTGTTCCCGTTCACCTCGAAGTAGCAGCGGAAGTCCCCCGCCCGCACACGGTAGTAGGTTTTGCCGCCGCGGTGGAATCTGCCGATGCTCTCGTCCGGATTCTCCAACTGCTCCGGGCTCAGGCTGCTGATCCTGTCGACGAGCCGCAGTTGGTCTTCGACCGACAGTTTATTGAGCATCTCCATGCTCTGATCGCTGAAGGTCACTTGGTAGAGGGAACGGGCGCGGCGCGCGAGCGTCTGAAAATGCCGTTCGGTCGATGGCGGGGCGTCTGGCATGGCGATATGGAAGAGAACGCTACCCAAGATACCAGCCGACGCAAGCACAAGCCCAAACTGAACAAAAGAACACCTTTTGTGCTTGCCAACCCCGGATTCCTTTCCATTCTGCGTCTTTCTAGGTTTGCGTTTGCCCTCCGGCGTGGCGCGCCTTTTTTATCCACCGCGTTTTCCAACCTCATCTTACATTATGGCCGTACGCAAGACACCGACAAAATCCACTGGCGACATCAAGTCGCTCGACCTCGCCCTCTCCGCCATCAACAAGCAATTTGGCGAAGGCGCCATCATGCGGCTCGGCGAGTCCAAGAAGCTGGACGTCAAAGTCATCCCCACGGGCTGCCCCTCCATCGACCTCGCCCTCGGCGTCGGCGGGCTCCCCCGCGGGCGCATTTGCGAGATCTACGGCCCCGAATCCTCCGGCAAGACGACCCTCTGTCTCGCCGCTATCGCGCAGGCGCAGCGCGCCGGGGGCAACGCCGTCTTCATCGATGTCGAGCACGCCCTCGATCCCCGCTACGCCCGCGTCGTCGGTGTCGACATCGACAACCTCATGGTCGCCCAGCCGGAGAGCGGGGAAGACGCCCTCAACATTACCGAGACCCTCATTCGCAGCGGTGCCATCGACATCATTGTCATCGACTCCGTCGCCGCCCTTGTCTCCAAGAACGAACTCGACGGCCAGTTTGGTGACAGCACCGTCGGCCTCCAGGCGCGCATGATGAGTTCGGCCATGCGCCGCCTCACCGCCGCCATCAACCGCACCGCCTGCGTCTGCCTCTTCACCAACCAAATCCGCGAGAAGATCGGCGTCATGTTCGGCAACCCCGAGACGCAGCCCGGCGGCCGCGCCCTCAAGTTCTTCGCCTCCCAGCGCATGGACATCCGCCGCATCGGCCAGATCAAAGATCCCTCCGGTAAAGTCATCGGCAACCGCACCCGCCTCAAAGTCGTCAAAAACAAGGTCGCCCCGCCTTTCACCGAGTGCGAGTTCGACATCATGTACGACGAGGGCATCTCCCGCACCGGCTCCGTCCTCGACCTCGGCATCGAACACAAAATTCTCGAAAAGAAAGGCTCATGGATCTCCTACGACGGCGACCTCATCGGCCAGGGGCGAGAGGCTGCCAAGCAGCATCTCGCCGAAAACCCCGCCACCTTCGAAAAAATTGTCGCCGCCATTTACGAGAAGGTCCAAGTCCGCGGAGGCGTCAGCCTCGGTACCACGGACGACGAATCCGTCGCCAAAGACGACTGACCCGCGCGGCCGAGCCGAGCACAGGCTATGGCAGGCGGGCGAGGAGGCCCGCGATGAGGTCGGCGAAGGGGCTTCGCACTCGGTCGGCGGTTTCCGCCACTTCTGCGTGGGTGAGGGCTTCGCCGCCAAGGCCGGAGGCGAGGTTGGTGATACAGGAGACGGCGCATACATGCACGCCGCAGTGGCGGGCGACGATGCACTCGGGCACGGTGGACATGCCGACGGCGTCCGCTCCGAGGGTACGGAAGGCGCGGATTTCGGCGGGTGTCTCGAAGCTCGGTCCGGAGACGGCAAGGTAGACGCCCTCCGCGAGCGGTATCCCGAGGTCGGCGGCGGTGGCGCGGGCGAGGAAACGCAGTCCGGGGTCGTAGGGCTCCGACATATCCGGGAAACGCGTGCCGAAGGCATCCGCGTTGGGGCCGCGCAACGGATTGGCGCCCATGAAATTGATATGATCGGAGAGGAGCATGAAATCGCCCGGGCGCATGCCCTCGCGCACGCCGCCCGCCGCGTTGGTGAGGATGAGGGTCTCCACGCCCAGCTCGCGCATGACGCGCACAGGTAGGGCGAGCTGGTCCATTCCGTAGCCCTCGTAGTAGTGAAACCGTCCCTGCATGCACAGGACCGGTTGCCCGCCCGCCGTGCCGGCGACCCACTGCCCGGCGTGCCCTTCCACCGTGGAGCGTGGAAAGTCGGGAATATCGCCGTAGGGCACAGCCGCGACCTTCCGGATCCGTTCATCGGCGAAAAACCCTAGACCGGAGCCGAGAACAAGCCCGACGCGCGGGCGGAAGCCCCCGAAGCGGTCGGCAAGGAACCGGGATGCGGGTAAATTGAGGGGGTTCGAGGGTCGCTCATTCATTGTCTTTACCGCAGCCAGATGATCGGCCCGCCCGTGTGTGCGCCGCGCAAGCGGAAGCCCTTCTTTGAGGAAGCCGTCATAGGGCAATGAACCCGGCTAGGCAAAAAGGAGGCGGCCTTTGGGCTCCGGGACAGCCACCCCGTCCTCCCGCGCGGTTTCGATCCAAAGCTCGATAGCGGACTCCGCGTTTCGAACAGCATCGGTCTTCGTCTCACCGTGTGCCATGCACCCCGGCAACTCCGGGACTTCCGCAACGAAAATCCCATCGCACTTGTCCCAGTAAACGATGACCTCGTATCTTGATTCAGTCATTTTCAATCAATCTGTTATCCGTTAAAATTCTCCTCACCTGCCGAACTTGGTAGGCTTTGGCTTTTCCCGTGCATTCTTGAAGATTAACTCTGTCTTTCAGCCCGGCCATGGTGAAAATATGGTGGCTGCCTTTCTGCCGATGGTCAAATCCTAAGGATTCAAGCAATCCAGCAAGATCGGAGAAAGCAATATTGGTGTCGGATCGCCCCGAAAGAATCCTCGAGATCAGTTTCTTACGTTTTCCCATCAAAGTTACTCCGCACAAACAGATTCACCCGGCGGATTCGCCGGGGCGGAGCCGTTCGAGGACCATGGGGCGGGGTTCGGGTTTGGAGGTGCCGAACCGGAAGGCTTCGCGGCAGAGATGCACGGCCTCCTCGCGTCCGCGGTCGTCGTTGATGTGCAGTTGGCAGAGGACGGCGCGCGGGCCGACGGGCTCGCCGCGCTTGCGCAGGTCGGAGACGCCCACGGCCGGGTCGATGGAATCGCCGTCACGCCGACGCCCGGCGCCGAGGATCATCGCGGCGCGCCCGATCTTGCGGGCGTCGACATCGAGGATGAAGCCGTCGGCATCCGCCGGGGCATGCACGGGGAGGACGGTGCGGGCGTGCGGGAGGCCCCGCGCGCCGGGCCGCAGCGCATCAGGCTTGCCCCCCTGCGCGGCGACGAAGCGGTCGAACCGTTCGCGCGCGCGTCCGGAGTCGAGCGCGTCCTGCAAACGGCTCCGTCGCTCCGCCTCCTCGTCTCCAATCCCGGCGGCGGCGAGCATTTCGACCCCGAGCGCGATGGTAACGTCCATGAGGTCGGTTGGCCCCTCGCCCTCGAGACAATCGACGGTCTCAGCCACCTCAAGGGCATTGCCGACGGAACGCCCGAGCGGGTCGTTCATGTCGGTCAACAGGG
>SKLD01000009.1 GCA_007123395.1 Opitutales bacterium | reverse complement strand
CCAGAGGAACAGCCACAGGGGCCAGAAGAGGGAGTGCGCGCCCGCCGAGGATTCCTCCGCGCGAAAATACCACCATGCATAAGTGCTGACCAATCCGCCGACCACGGCCGTCATTCCGATGAAAACGGCGGCCAGCGGGTCAAGCCGCAGCAGAATGCCCAGCGGCGGTGCCCACCCGCCGAGCAGGTGAACCACCGTCCCCCGTTGCGCGACCTCGATGACTGCGGGAACGGCGGCCGCAACGGTGACCAGACTGCCCGCAAGACCCGTCCACGCGCGGATGTCGGCGCGGAAGAACAGGCTCGCGACGGCAAAGGCAATCGGCAGGCCCACAAGCAGGGCCGGAAACGCTGAGGCGGGGAGGTCCGTCATTCGTCCACGGGGAAAGATTCTTGACCGGTGAGTTGCTGGATACGCCGGGACAGGGCCAGCGCGAAGGCGGCCGCGCTCACCGCCACGACAATTCCGGTGATGACCATCGCATGCGGCACCGGGTCGGCAAAGGCGAGCGCGTCGCGTTCAGCGAAGCTGACGAAGCAGAGAAAAACGCCCCCTCCCATGATTTTGGTGGCAATGATCTTCTTGAAAAAGTGCCGCGCGGCGAAGATGCCCGCCAACCCGACAACAAAGAGAACGGCGGAAGCCAGACTGTAGATTTGATAGGTTTCCATGGATCAGGACGGGTCCGGGATTTCGTTTTCAACGGAGGCTGCCTTCATGCCGTTGAAGTAGGCGAAGATAGCGGTGAGCGCGGCGGCGATACTCAGCGCGGCAAGGGTTTCCACGATCAAAATGAGGACACCCGCGTAAGCCACGGGATACTCGAAAAGTGCTGACCCGCCGGACATGAAAATAAAGCCGAGAAGGAGGAAGAATCCGAACCCGGCGGTGAGGAGAACCTGGCGGGTCCACCGGGGCATGGCCGCAAACACCGGCCAACCGCCGAGGTGGAGGAGAATGCCCGCCGCGCCCCAGAGCACCGCTGCCTGGAATGCGCCGCCCGGTTCCGTCTTGCCCAGATACAGAAGGAAAGCGCCGACAAGGAAGAGCACCGGCGTGAAAAACAGAATCACTTGCCGCAAGAGCGGATCAACGGCACCGACAACCGGGCGGCGGAACAGCTCTTTACCGCCCGTCGCGAAAAGGGCCAGCAGTGCCATCAGGACGACGCCGACCTCAAGCCATGTGTCATAGCTGCGGTAGTTCAGGAGTACCGCCGTGACCGGGTGATCGACGCCTGACCGCGGAAGGTTGTCCGCCGCGAGGGCCGTCAACCCACCGCCGTCGGGAACATTCCACACGGCCTCAAGGGCGACGTAGAGAAAAACAACCAATCCCGCCCCAAGCAGAACTTGGGTAAGGAAGTGCGGCTTTTGCGCCGTCTCCCCGTGTGTGCGTGGTGCCGCAAAGTCCCTCAGCGCATCGATGAGCAAGACCCCGAGAAACCCCGCCGCGATGGCCGCCTCCGCGATGGCCACGTCCACCGCGCCCAACCGGGCCCAGGCGAGGGCGAGCGCCAGACCGAAGGCGAAGAAGAGAAAAACACATTGCGGCAGTGTCGGCGCGAGCAGACAGCGCACCGCCAGAAAAACGGCCAATACTGCCAGTAAACTGTCGATCCACACACTCATTCCGCGGATGCCTCCGATGGTTTGGGCGCCCGCCCGCGTTGAAATTTTGCTATCAGGTAGCAGGACGTGGAACTGGCCATCAGGGTGAATAGCCAAATGAACAGTATCTTCAAGGCGGCCCAAGGAGAGGCGATATGGACGGCCATGCCGAGCGCGATCAGCCCGAGGCCGAGGTTGTCCGCCTTTGTCAGGGCATGGAGGCGGCAAAACAGGTCGGGGAAGCGCAGCAACCCGAGTGTGCCGGCGAGAAAGAAGAAGCACCCCGCCACCAGCAGCATTACCGTGACTATTTCCGCCGGAGTCATGCCTCGCCTCCTTTCGCGCCCGACTTCCACACCTGCACGAGGCAAATCACGAGGAGAATCGCCAACACATTGAAGGTGATGGCCACGTTCAACAAGGTCAGTTCCCCCAAGTAACCCGCCAATATGATGAGCACCGCCATGCCCGTCGTGCCGAAGAGCTGCGTCGTCAGGAGACGGTCGGCGACGGTCGGACCCCGCCACACCCGCACGAGGCCGAGGCAGATGTTCAGCAATAAAAACAGGCAAACTGTGATGAAAAAAGCCTCCATGAGAACGCGAAAAAATTGTTTTCGCGGAAGTAGTGTTCCCTAACGGTCTGTTTCGCAATGGCCGCCGGTCGATTTTTCGCGGCGCGCCGTTTTGTGCGCCCGAAGAAGGAGATGCTGCTTGCTGTTTTGCCGTTGCGGACGCGGGAGGCGATTGCGAACGTGAGACCATGCGTAGAGTTTTGTCGGAAAGGAGTGCCGCGTGATGGCGGGCGGGTGCTGTTCAAAGGACGAGGTACCGGAGCAGCCGGAGCCGGAAGCCGGGGCGGAAGCGTCCTGCTGCGGCGGGCATCACGGCGACGGCGAAGTTGAACCATCGGCGACGGCGAAGTATTTCTGCCCCATGTGCCCGGGCGTGGAGTCGGACAAACCCGGCGACTGCCCCAAGTGCGGCATGGCCCTTGAGCGCAACCCCACCTACGTGGGCGACGGCGACGCTTCGGAGGAGGAAGCGGCGGAGATCCGCGCCCTTGCGCGTCGCTTTTGGATCAGCGCGGCGCTCACCGTGCCGGTCGTTTTCATCGCCATGGGACACATGCTGCCGGGCGGCGATCCCACGGCGTGGATTCCGGCGGGGTGGGGGCCGTGGCTGGAGTTTCTCTTCGCCACGCCGGTGGTCGTCTGGGCGGGCGGAATCTTTTTCGTGCGCGGCTGGCGTTCCGTCGTCCACCGCAGCCTCAACATGTTCACTCTCATCTCGCTGGGGGTGGGGGCGGCCTACGTCTACAGCGCGGCGGCGGTGCTCGTGCCGGGCGTGTTCCCCGAGTCCGTGCGGCACAACGGGGTGATCGGTCTCTACTTCGAGGCCGCTGCCGTCATCACGACGCTTGTCCTCCTTGGGCAGTTGCTCGAAGCCAAGGCGCGCTCACGCACGGGCGGCGCCATCCGCGCGCTCCTCGATCTTTCACCGAAGACGGCCACGCGCCTCCGCGACGGCGATGAAGAGACGGTGCCTGTCGCCGACATCGCGGCCGGCGATCTCCTTCGCGTGCGGCCCGGCGAGCGGATTCCGGTGGACGGAACAGTGACGGAGGGGCGGAGCGCGGTCGATGAATCCATGGTCACGGGCGAGCCGCTGCCAGTGGAGAAGAGCGGGGGCGACGCAGTTGTGGGCGGCACGGTCAACCAAACCGGCAGCTTCGTCATGCGCGCGGAGAAGGTCGGAGCGGAAACCCTCCTTGCCCGCATCGTGCAAATGGTGGCGGAAGCCCAGCGCAGCCGCGCGCCCGTGCAGCAGACGGTCGACCGCATCGCGGCGTGGTTTGTGCCGGCGGTGGTCGTGGTCGCGGTGGTGTCGTTCTTCGTCTGGTGGCTCGCGGGTCCGGAACCGTCGCTCGCCTACGCCGTGGTCAACGCCGTGGCCGTTCTCATCATCGCCTGTCCTTGCGCCCTCGGTCTCGCCACGCCCATGGCCATTATGGTGGGGGTGGGGCGCGGTGCCGAGCGCGGAGTGCTCATACGCAACGCCGCCGTCTTTGAGCGGGCACGCTCCGTCACCGCTCTCGTTATCGACAAGACGGGGACGCTCACCGAGGGCAAGCCGGCGGTGACCGACGTCGTCCCCGCCGAGGGCGTTGGCAAAGACGAACTCCTCGGCCTCGCCGCCGCCCTCGAGCGGCACAGCGAGCACCCCCTTGCCGCCGCCATTGTCGCCGCCGCAAAGGAAGCCGGGGCCGCCGCGGGCGAGGCAAACGACTTTACGTCGCACAGCGGCGGGGGTGTCTCCGGCACGGTGGACGGCGAAAGCGCCGTCCTCGGCAAGCCCGCCTTTGTCGAAGAGCGCGGGGCCGCGTTGCCGGAGGCCCTGCGCGGCCGTCTCGAAGCGTTGCGCGAAGAGGCGCGCACCGTCGTGGCGGTGGCGCGCGGCGACACCGTCCTCGGCCTCATCGGCCTCGCCGACCCCGTGAAGGCGACCTCCAAGGACGCGATTCAGTCGCTCCACAGTCTCGGCGTGCGCGTCGTCATGGCCACCGGCGATCACGAGGGAACGGCCCGTGCCGTCGCCGCCGAACTCGGAATCGACGAAATCCATGCGGGCCTCGATCCCGCCGCCAAGCGGGAGATTGTCGAAGAGTTGCGCCGCGGAGGCGCCGTCGTCGCCATGGCGGGCGACGGCATCAACGACGCCCCCGCCCTCGCCGCCGCCGATGTCGGCATCGCCATGGGCACAGGCACCGATGTCGCCATCGAGAGCGCCGGCGTCACCCTCGTCAAAGGCGATCTCGCGGGCGTCGCCGCCGCCCTGCGCCTCAGCCGCGCCACCACCCGTAACATCCGCCAGAACCTCTTCTTCGCCTTCATCTACAACTCCCTCGGCGTTCCCGTCGCGGCCGGCGTCCTCTATCCCTTCTTCGGCATTCTTCTGAATCCTATGATCGCGGGTGCCGCCATGTCCCTGAGCAGTGTCTCGGTGATTGCGAATGCCTTGAGACTGCGGCGCAAGTGATCTGCTGAACGGTAATGGTGTCGCGGCGAAACCGAATGTAGAAGCCGCGCTTCCGCAGGCCGACGGTCTATCCCGTTGCCGCCGCACCCAAAGGGCTTGCGCGCGCGGCGGCGGGCGGGTTTCTTCGGGGGTGTATTTGTGCCTATGACTTCCGCAAATCCTCCTCCATTCGATGCGCGCGCGCACCGCGCGAACGACAACTACTCCGGCGGTGTGTTCGCGCGGCGGGTGCTGTGGGGCGCCGGGGCTTTGCTCTTCCGCTGGAGCCCGCGGCCGCTCTACGGATGGCGCAACGCGCTGTTGCGCCTCTTTGGAGCCAAGCTGGGGCGGGCCGTGCGGTTCTATCCGTCAGTGGAGGTTTTCTATCCGTGGAATCTCGAGGCGGGCGACTACACGACGGTCGGGCCGCGCGTGCAGTTGTATTCGCTCGGCAGGATCACGCTCGGGCCGGAGTGCCTCATCTCGCAGAACGTCCACATCTGCGCGGGCAGCCATGACTACAACAAGCCGAACCTACCCCTTGTGACGCCGCCGGTGACGGTCGGGCGCGGGGTGTGGATGTGCGCCGACGCTTTTGTCGGTCCGGGAGTGACGTTGGGCGACTACGCCATCGTGGGGGCGCGGGCTGTCGTTGTGCGCGACGTTGCGTCCGGCGCGGTCGTGGCGGGCAACCCCGCGCGGGTTGTGCGCCACCGTGACGGGTTCGGGCCGGGGGAGGGCACGGATGCCCGCGCCTGACGATACCGATTTCGCGGAGGCGTTGGCGGCTTGCCGCCCCGACGGTGCGGTGATGCCCGCAGCGGCGTATGTGGACACCACGCCGCTGCTCGCCGAAGGAGCGCTGCACAGCGCCAGTGCCTTTGAGGCCGGTCTGCGCGAGGCGGGTCGGCGTATGGGGTCGGGGCGGCGAATCGTCTTCGATCTCGACGACACGCTGCTCAACACCGACTTTACGGCGAAGGACGGCTGGTATCCCGATCCGCTCGACGATGCTCCGGGAACGGACGCATGGCGTTACGCCGCCATGCAGCGCAGCCCGTGGCTTACGCTACGTAACGGCTGGCGGTTGCCGCGCCGGCACACCTACAGCCCGCGCGTCCACCCGTTTCTCAATAACCCGCGCATCCGCGCGCAGTGGCGACCGGGCGTCTTCGCCTTTCTCACCGGTTTGCGCGAAGGCGGAGCGGAGCTGTATCTCGCCTCTGCGACGGCGCGCGCGCGCTGGCACTACCTCGGGACCCGGTATCCACTCCTTAACGCTCTTTTTCCGCAGGGCAACGTGGCCTGCGCGGAGGAACTCCTCGCCGCCGCCCTCGACGCGGGCGAAGCCGGCGGATTCTTCTACAGCAAGACACCGGACCTTCTCCGGCGCGCTTTTTGTAGCGAAAAAATAGATACAATCGTCGACGACTCCGCCTTTGTCGCCCGCGCCTACGCCGCCCTCGGCGAAGAAAAGCGCCTTCTGCAGGTGCCTCCCGGCGATCCGCACGGCGACGCCGTTGCCCGCGTCGCGGCCGAACTCGCCCGCCGCTTCGGCAACAAGGACGCTGCCGCGGCAGCCTCCGCCGCGCTCAACGGCGGTCGCGTGAAACCGCTCGCCGCCCACCGCTTTGAAGACCCCTATTATTACCCCACGCTCCACATTCCCGAACGCCACAACCGCGTGGCCGACGCCCTGAAGCAAACGCGCGCGGAACGCCGTCGCCGCAGTTGAGCCGACCGCGAATTGCCTAACCGCCGGTTTGTGTTAAGGTAACGGTCCGATGATTTTGAGTTCAAATCCACGAACCCCTGCATTCTGGAAGCCGCCGGTGACCGTCGCTCCCGGCGGAGGTGAGCGCGTTGTGGGCGTGGAGCTGGAGTTTGCGGGCTTGGAAATGGAGGCAATCGCGGAGGTCATTACGGGTGTCTACGGCGGGCGTTTGGAGAAGACGGATGTCTGGAGCGGGAGGGTGTGCGGGACGTCGCTGGCCGAGTTCGGCGATTTCGCCATCGAGCTGGACGCCGCGCTTCTGAAGGAGGGAAAGCTTGAGCGCTACCTCACCAAGCTCGGGGTGGAAAGAGCGGAGACCTTTTCCTCGGTGGAGGATTTTGTGGCGCGCTCGGCACGGCATGTCGTGCCCATGGAGATCGTCGCGCCGCCCGTGCCGGTCGGCCGCCTGCCGGAGATCGAACAGTTGCGCGCCGCCCTTCACGCCTCCGCCGCAAAGGATACGCGCGCCTCCGTTTTCCATGCCTTCGGGACCCACTTGAACGCGGAGGCCCCTTCGTTCGAAGCCGCCGAGATCCGCGATGTCCTGCGCGCCTTCCTCATCCTCTACGACTGGCTGAAGGAGAAGCTCGAAGTCGATCTTTCGCGCCGTCTGACGCCCTTCATCGATCCCTTTCCGCGCGACTACGCGCGGCTGGTGCTCGCTCCGGACTACGCTCCGGACCTCGACACGCTCATTCGGGACTACCTGCGGCACAACCCGACCCGCAACCGGCCGCTGGACGCGCTGCCGCTCTTCGCGCATCTTCGGGAAGCCGTGGTCTTCGAGGGCTTCAAACCCAAACTTGTCTCGCCGCGCCCTGCCTATCACTACCGCTTGCCCAACTGTTCACTCAACGATCCGGCATGGACACTTGCGGCGGAATGGAACCGCTGGGTGGTGGTCGAACGGGTGGCCGCCGACAAAGAGCGGTTGGGCCACCTCGCGGAGGAGCGGTTGCGCTGGCTCGACCATCCCGCGCAGGTTGTCGCCGGGCGGATTGCGGAAAAGGTCCGGGAGTGGTTTGCATGAGGAGGCGCCGACCGAGGGTGCTTGTCACGGGTCCGGACCGGGGCGGCTACATCGCGTGGTTTTTCACACGCCTCGCGGTTTGGCGGGCGGGCGGGCGCGCCGTGCGGGCGAGACCGAAAAAAGCGCACCGCGTGCCGCCCTATGATGCCCTTGTCGTTGGCGGGGGGGCGGACGTCGATCCCAAGCTCTACGGCGGTGTGACAATGGACGCTCTGCGCGAAGCCGCGCGCCGGGAACGCCGCCGTTCGCGGTGGACGGTCGTCTTCTGGGGGCTGGCCGTCTTTTTCTCCCGCAAACTCTTTAGCCTTGGTCACCGCGCGGGGGTTGACGAAGGGCGCGACGCACTGGAGCGTCGGCTCCTCGACGATGCCCTGAGCCGTGGCGTGCCGATACTCGGTATTTGCCGTGGCGCGCAACTCATGAATGTCGTGCGCGGCGGGGATCTGCACCAGTGCATCGGCGCTTTCTACACTGAGTCGCCCAAAGTAGACACGGTGTTTCCGCGCAAGCCGGTCCTTCTCGATCCGAACAGCCGCCTTGCTGCGGTAATCGGCCCTGACGAAGCGCTGGTCAACAGCCTGCACAACCAAGCCGTAAACCGGTTGGGCGAAGGAGTGCGGATCGTCGCACGCGAGAAAACCGGCGTCGCGCAAGGCGTGGAGATCGCGGACCATCCCTTCGCCATCGGCATCCAGTGGCACCCGGAATACCTCCCGCAATCGCGCCGCCAGCAGAAGCTCTTTCACGCTTTGGTCACCATGGTCCGCGAGCGAGGCGCATAAGCCGGTGCCCGCAAGGGGGTCGGGATCTTATTGTGCGCGGGGAGCGCGCAAGCCGGTGAGGTAGGCGGCAAGGGCAGCGGTAGCGAGAAGGATGAGCGCAAGTTGGAGCAGGTCCGCGCCGGGGAGATGAAAGAGGAGTGTCCAGCCGAAGGATTGGCGGTTGATAACGTAGACCAGCAGCGTCCCGAGCGCGCCACTGAGCACAAGTCCGCCGAGGAGCCCGGCGAGGGTGATGCCGAGTCCCTCGAAGAGCGTGCAGCGGGCGATTTCGCGGCGGGTGAAGCCGAGGGCGCGGAGGGTGGCGAGACCGCGGGTGTCCTCGCGCAGGAGCGTGGCGAGGGCGAGAACGAGGCCGGCGAGGGCGACCACCACGGCGATGATGCGCAGGGCGTGAGTGGTGGCGAAGGTCTGGCGAAAGACGTTGAGGATGGCGGCGCGCAGGCTGGCGTTGTCGCGCGCGTTGAGGTAGGGCCAAGTCTCTTCGATCCGCCGGGCAAAGGCCCCCGCGTCGCCTCCGGGGCGAAGAAAGATGGTGAGGTTGGTGAGTCCGGCATCTCCCCACCATTTGGAGAAAACGCCGAAATCAACGAGCAGCGACCCGCGCTCGTTGCCGTAGTCGGCCTGCACGCCTTGGATAAAAAGCTGCCGCAGTCCTGAAGGTGTGGGTACCGTCACGATGTCACCGGGGGCTACGCCAAAGCGCCGCACAAAGCTCTCCGATGCGATGGCGGGGGCATCAACGCCGGACGGAACACGGTCATCCGGCAGGGGACCGGCCAGCCAAAGAAGCCGCTGGAGCGTGCCGAGGAGGGCGAAGTCACTGCCGGAAAGGAAAGTGTCCATCCCGTCGAGGGTGATCCGTTCGGTGCGGAAGGGGTCGCGGGCTTCGACTTCGGGCAGAGCAGAGATGGCGCGCCACGTGTCTTCGCGGATAACGCCTCCGGCGTCCGCCCCGGCGCGTCCCAGCGGACTCACGTAGATGTCGGCGCGGAAACGGGTTTCGATCCAGCGCTCCATCGTGTGCTCGAAGCTGCCGACGAGGATATTCATGGCGGCTGCCATGCCCACGGCGATGTAGAGCCCGGCGACGGCGAGGCGATGCCGGCTGCCGGGCCGCCGCAGCCGCGAGAGGGCAACGGCCCACGGCGCGCCGCCGACAGGCAGGACTGCAAGTGCGCGGGCCACTGGGGAGAGCAGACCCGCCGCGAGGATGGTGCCGCCGATGAGCCAAAGAAACGCGGCGATGTAACCCGCCAGCGGAAAACGCGCGCCGCCCTCGAGCGTGAGGGGCGGCAGGAGGGCAAGGAGGGCTCCGAGGAGGACGGCGCTCCAGCCAAAGCCATGGCGGCGGAAGAAGCCGAAGCCGGGGCTGAAGTTTCCCCGCGCGAGGACTTGCGCGGGAGGCGTGCGCGCGGCGTCCCGCACCGGCAGCCAACCGCCGAGCAGGCTGCCGCCGAGCCCCAGCAACATACCGAGCGCAAGGTCGCCGCCGCGGAGGCGCGGCCGCGCGGGATCAGACACACTGTAGAGCGCCGAGACGGTCTCGCCCACCGCGCCCACGGCGGCATGGGCGAGGGCGTAGCCGAGGAGCGAGCCGAAAATCCCGGCGAGCGAGCCGAGAAGGATTAACTCGCCCAGCCAGAGCCGGGCGACGGCCCCCTCTGTCAGTCCGAGCGAGCGGAGGATGGCGATTTCCTTGCGGCGCCGTACGACGGCGGCGTCCATGCCCTGCGCGATGAGGTAGAGCCCGACGAGAAGGGCGATGAGACCGAGCACGGCAAGGTTGAGGCGGAAGGCCGCCGTCATGCGCGCCGTTGTTTCTGCTTCGTCCTCCGGCGGCTGGCTCAGCCAGCGTGTGCCTTCGCCTGCGGCAAGCCGTTCGCGGAGAGTGGCGAGGTCACCCGCGCGCGCCGGACCGTCCGGAACGATAAACTCGATGCGGCCTACGCGCCCTTCCGCGCCGAGGAGCGCCTGGAGGGCCGCGATGTCCATGACGGCGAGTCCGGGCGGGGGCGGCCCCGCACCGGGCAGGACGGGTAGTTTACCCCGCACGTGCAGGATAACGCGCCGGTCGTCGACGAGGACGGGCAGGGAGTTGCCGATCGCAAGGCCGGCCCGGCGGGCGAGGGCGGGGCTCACATATATGGCGCGCGGATCGCGCAGAAGCTCCCAGATGTCTTCGGCGTCCGCCGCATCCGCCGCCGCCGTGAGGACGCGCCGCCCGCGGTCATCGGGAAAAAGGTTGCCCAGCCCAAGGAGGTCGAGCCCGAGAAGACGCAGCGCGCGAACGGAAACATCCGCACCATGATCGCGCTCCCCGGAGAGGGGACATTCCTGTCCCCGGTCCGCCGCGCGGGAGGCTTTCTCTTCCAACCAAGGGTGCTCCGGCCGGGCGTCCGGCATCACTGTTGCCTCGAGGACGGGCAGGATATGCACGTCGATCTCGCCGAGCAGGTCGCGCACTCCGAAAAGGATCGCTTCGTCGAAGCGTCCGGCCATGGGGCGGAGCGTCCAGTCGGTGCCTCCGGTGGCAGCGGCGGTGAATCCGCTGAAGCTTGCCGTCGCCTCGCGGTTGGCGATGCGGATGGAGAGAAAGGCGGCCACGCCGAGGGCGAGGATGGCAATAAAGGCGGCGGCCTCGACTGGAGAGCGGCGCCAATGGCGCAGCGTCGTCCGCGCGATGAGGTACGGCAGCGCGCCTGTCGGCCTGTTCATGCGCGGTGCTCCGCGCCTCCCTTCGCGCTGCCGGGTGTGCCCGCCTCGGCCACGCGACCATCGCGCATGTGCAGGACGCGGTGGCAGATGCGTGTGGCGTCAGGATTGTGGGTGACCATGAGCAGGGCGGTGCCGTGGTGGCGGCAAACGGATTCGATGAGGTCGAGAATACGTTGGCCGGTGGCGGAGTCGAGGTTGCCGGTCGGTTCGTCGGCGAGGAGCAGGCGCGGGGCCGGGGCGAGGGAGCGCGCAAGGGCCACCCGCTGCATTTCCCCGCCACTCATTTCGGAGGGAAGCGCTTCGGCGCGGTGGGTGACTCCGGTCTCTTCGAGAAGTTCGCGCACGCGGCGCTTCCGCTCCGCGCGGTCCATGCCGAGCAAGCGCAGGGGCACTTCCACGTTTTCCGAAGCCGTCATGGTCGGTAGCAAGTGGAAGAACTGAAACACCGTGCCGACGGCGGTGCGGCGCAGCGCGGCACGTTCGTCGGAGGACATCTCCGACATTTCACGCCCCTCGAACCGCAGCGAGCCGCTGTCGGGCGTGTCGATGCCGCCCGCGAGATTGAGGAAAGTAGTTTTTCCCGATCCCGAGGGACCCATGAGCGCGACCCGCTCGGCCCGCTCCACGCGGAGGCTCACCCCGTCGAGGATGGGGACATGCGCGTAGCTCTTGGAGAGGTCTTCCGCCTCCAGCACCGGTCCGTCTTTTGTATTCCCCGCCATACGATAGATAAAAGCATAGGAACAACCGCCGAAACCGCACACGCGACGGGCTCTTTTTTTACGGCGTGGCGGCAATATGGCCGGGATGGGACCGAACTCCGGCCACCGCCCCCTTTTCATTTCGAAAGGAAGCGAGAAATACCTTGCTTGAATAGAAAGCGGACCGCTTATTTCTCCCTTCAATGCCCAAACGAACGGACATTGAAACGATCTTGATCATTGGCTCGGGCCCGATTGTTATCGGGCAGGCGTGTGAGTTCGACTATAGCGGCACACAAGCTTGTAAAGCCCTGCGGGAGGAAGGCTACCGCGTCGTGCTCATAAACAGTAATCCGGCGACGATCATGACGGACCCGGATTTCTCCGATGTAACCTACATCGAACCGCTCACGATCCCTGTTATCGAGCGGATCATCGAGCGGGAGAAGCCGGATGCCCTCCTGCCCACCCTCGGCGGGCAGACGGCGCTCAACCTCGCCTGTAAATTGCACGAGGAGGGCATCCTCGAAAAGCACGGCGTCGAGGTGATCGGCGCGAAATACGATGCCATCCAAAAGGGGGAAGACCGCGAACTCTTCAAGGAGGCCATGCAGAAGATCGGGCTCGACGTGGCGCGCAGCTCCGTCGTCGGCACCATGGAGGAAGCGCGCAAGGCGATGGAGGAGATCGGTAGCTTCCCTGTTATCAGTCGGCCGAGCTTCACCCTCGGCGGCACCGGCGGTGGCGTGGCCTACAACAGGGAGGATTTCGAGGAACTGATCCAGCGAGGTCTCGACGCCAGCCCCGTGCATGAGGTCATGATCGAGGAATGCCTTCTCGGTTGGAAGGAATACGAGATGGAGGTCATGCGCGACTGCAAGGACCAGTGCGTCGTCATCTGCTCCATCGAGAATTTCGATCCCATGGGCGTACATACGGGTGACTCTATCACGGTGGCCCCCGCCATGACGCTCACGGACAAGGAATACCAGCTCATGCGCGACGCCTCCTTTGCCTGTATCCGCGAGGTCGGGGTGGAGACGGGGGGTTCGAACATCCAGTTTTCCGTCAATCCGGAGAACGGGCGCATGGTCGTCATCGAAA
Source organism: Opitutales bacterium (assembly GCA_007123395.1). Lineage (GTDB taxonomy): Bacteria > Verrucomicrobiota > Verrucomicrobiia > Opitutales > Oceanipulchritudinaceae > SLLG01. The sequence continues at coordinate 300 of SKLD01000009.1, read as the reverse complement.
TGAACCCGCGCGTGAGCCGCTCCTCCGCGCTGGCCTCCAAGGCGACAGGCTTTCCCATCGCTAAGATTGCCGCCAAGCTGGCCGTCGGTTACACCCTCGACGAACTACAGAACGACATCACGCGCGAGACCCCCGCGAGTTTCGAGCCGTCCATTGACTATGTTGTCGTTAAGATTCCGCGCTTTACTTTCGAGAAGTTCCCCAACACCGACGATACGCTGACGTCCTCCATGAAATCCGTGGGCGAGGCCATGGCCATCGGACGGACTTTCAAGGAATCGTTCCAAAAGGCGCTTCGCT
>SKLD01000056.1 GCA_007123395.1 Opitutales bacterium | reverse complement strand
CTCGAAATGGGCAGCCGCGTGGGATTACTGGGGATCTGCTACTACGACTCGGGCTCGCGCAGTTTCTACACAGTGCGGCGCCCGGTCCTCAAGCCGGAGGACTTGCAGGGACAGAAAATCCGCGTGCTGCCCAGCCGCACGGCCATGGACATGGTGTCGATCTTCGGCGGCTCGCCGGTGCCGGTGCCGTGGGGCGAACTCTACACCGCCTTGCAGCAGGGGATGGTCGACGGTGCTGAGAACAATCCGCCGAGCCTCCTTTCGAGCCGCCACTACGAGGTGGCAAAGCACTATTCGCTCAACGAGCACGTGCGCCTGCCGGATATCCTCGTTATCAGCGACCTGATCTGGCAGCGGCTCAGCCCCGAGGTGCAGGGGTGGATCCTGCAGGCGGCGCGGGAATCAACCGAATACCAGCGCGAGGTGTGGCGGCGCGAGTCCGACGCCGCCTTGGAGGCGTTGAAGGAGGCCGGTGTCACCGTCTACCGGCCGGATTTCGGTCCCTTCCAAGAGGCGGCCGCACCGCTGTTTGAGAATATCCGCGACCGCCGCGTCGTGGAGTTGGTCGAGCGCATCCGCAACCACGGTCGGTGATGGAGAGCAAGAAGACATTCTTCGACCGACTCGCCGTGGTGCTGGGCGTAATTGCCGCCACGTTGTTCGGCATCCTCGTGCTCAATGTTCTCTGGGGCGTGTTTTCGCGCTATGTTCTGGGCGAGCAGAGCCGGTGGACGGAGGAGGTCGCGATCTACCTTTTCGTCTGGGTTTCGCTCCTCGGCGGCTCCCTCGCTTACCGCGAGCACGGACATTTGGGATTCGATTATTTCTACTCGCGCATGCACATTGAGGCGAAGACGGTCGCCGCGCTTTTCGGGACCGCCGTTGTTTCGGTGTTTTTGCTGATTGTTTTTGTGGGCGGTGGGACGGCTTTGGCCCACCGCGCTTACATCACCGGCCAGGTGTCGCCCGCCGTGGGCTTTCCCATCTGGGTCTATTACGCGGGCATTCCGGTCACCGGGATTTTCTTCCTTATTTTCTCCGTGGAGCACTTCCTGCGCCCGGAGCGCCCTGACATCTCGGCGGACAAGGCCGCAGAAGCCGCAGTCCCCGTTGCGCCCACCCGTGAACCCAGCGACAAATGAGTTTCGAGGTCATCATCGTCATCATCGCCTTTTTCGGGCTGCTCTTTCTCAACGTCCCGATCGCTTTCTGCATCGGAGCGGCCGCGCTGCTCGGTTTCTACACCATGGCGACGGTTCCCGCGCCCTTCGTCATGTCGCAGCGCATGGCCACGGGCATTGCCAGTTTTCCGCTCCTCGCCATCCCGTTTTTCATTTTGTCGGGAGTGCTCATGGGCGAGAGCGGAATGGCGCGGCGGCTCATGGACTTCGCCGTGGCGCTCGTCGGCGGTCTGCGCGGCGGCTTGTCCTACGTGAACACCCTCACGTGCATGCTCTTCGGGGCGCTCTCCGGGTCGGCCACCGCCGCCGTCTCCTCCATCGGCAGCTTCATGATTCCCGAAATGGAGCGCAAGGGGCACACCCGCTCCTACGCCGTGGCCATCACGACGACCTCGGCGACAACGGGTCTGCTTATTCCACCGAGCAATGTCATGATTATCTATGCCGTGGTCGCCGGCAACGTCTCCGTCGCCTCGCTCTTCATGGCGGGGATCCTTCCGGGAATCGTCGTCGGTCTCCTTCTCATGCTCGTTGCCTTTGTCGGCACTTTCCGCAAGCCCGCCCTCGCGGCCCACGCCGACGACATCCCCGCGCCGGGGCTCCCGCGGGCGTTTCTCGCCGCGCTGCCCAGCCTCGGCCTCGTCATCGTTGTCCTCGGCGGCATTCTTGGCGGCATCTTTTCAGCCACCGAGGCTTCCGCCATCGCCGTGGCCTACGCCTTCATTCTCGGGGTGGTCGTCTACCGCGAGATCCCCCTCGGCAAGCTGCCGTCCATCCTCCTGCGCGGGGCGAAGATGACCTCGATTGTCATGCTTCTCGTCGGCATGAGCCAGACACTCAGTTGGTTCCTCGCCTATGAAGGAATACCGCAGCAGGTCAGCGACACCGTCATCGCGCTTTCCGATAACCCCCTCGTCATCCTTCTCCTCCTCAACCTTGTCCTCCTCATGGTCGGCGCGTTCCTCGATATGACGCCCGCCGTCCTCATCTTTACCCCCATCTTTCTGCCCGTTGTCCTGCAGCTTGGCATGGATCCCGTCCACTTCGGTATCATGCTCATCGCCAACCTCTGCATCGGCCTCTGCACGCCGCCCGTCGGCACCTGCCTCTTCGTCGGTTGCAGCGTCGGCCGCGTGCCCATCGCCAAGGTCATCGCCCCCATCATTCCCTTCTTCCTCGCTATGGTGGCGGCCCTTCTTCTCATCACATACCTGCCCTTCCTTACCCTCTGGCTGCCCGGTATCCTCGGGCTCTGAATTTACCTGCGTTTGAGGAGGGTTTTCTTCCGGCAGCGTGGCTTTTTTTGCGTGACGGGCCCGGAATTCAGTTGTCAGCGGGGAGTATTCATCTGATGGGGTAGGTATGCGTGTAACGGGCGGCATAGCTCGCGGGATCGAACTGGCGGCGCCGAAAGGCGGAGGCACGCGGCCGGCGACGGACCGCATGCGGGAGGCGGTTTTCTCGTCTTTAGCCGGGCGGATGGAGAAGGCGAGAGTCGTGGACTTGTTTGCCGGGTCCGGAGCCTACGGACTGGAGGCTTGGTCGCGGGGAGCCTCGAGCGTGGTCTTTGTCGAGAATCACCCTGGTTTAACCAAGATTCTAGAGGAAAACGTGGCCCGTGTCGCGCGTTCGCTTGGCGCGGAGGCGCCATGGCCCGCGCGGGTGCGGCGCGCTGATGCGCTGAGCGCGCCGGACGAGCCCGCTTCGAGCGATGTCGTCTTTGCCGACCCGCCATACGCCTTATTGCCCGGTATTGCTCCGGAGATTTTCCGGCGTGCGGGCGATTGGCTGGCTCCGCAGGGTGAGCGTCTGCTTGTTTTCGAGATGTCGGGAGAGGTGGAAACCGGTGCGTCAGGCTGGACTCTCCTGCGCCGGTTTGGAAAGGGGCGCGGGCAACCGGCGGTATCGGTCTTTCGCCTGGAGGCATCTCCGGAGAGCGAGGGGAATGAAGCGGGCGTTTGATGTCATTGTCAGCTTGGCGGCCTTGGTGGCGCTGGCACCGCTGCTTGTCGCGGTGGCGGTTTTGGTGCGCTTCCGCCTCGGCGCGCCCGTTTTTTTCCGGCAACGGCGGATCGGCTGGAAAGGGACGGAGTTCGACATCCTGAAATTCCGCACCATGACAGACGCGTGCGATGCAGCCGGCGCGCTCCTCCCCGACGCCGACCGCATGACGCCCTTCGGACGCTTCCTCCGCCGCACCAGCCTCGACGAACTTCCCGAGTTGCTCAATGTGCTGCGCGGTGAAATGAGCCTCGTCGGCCCGCGTCCGCTCCCCGTCATATACCGCGACCGCTACTCGCCGGAACAGTGGCGGCGGCACGAAGTGCGTCCGGGGCTCACGGGCTGGGCGCAGGTCAACGGACGCAACGCGACGACATGGGCGGAGCGCTTCGCCCATGACCTCGACTACGTCGACCACCATCCCTTCCGCCGCGACCTCAAGATCCTTGGCCTGACCGTCGCCGCCGT
>SKLD01000454.1 GCA_007123395.1 Opitutales bacterium | reverse complement strand
GGCTTCCGTCGGGTCTTTCGCCGCCGGAAAGCACGCACAGAGCGCGCGGCACAGTTCTTCATTCCCCGCCAGCGCCTCCGTGTAGCCGCACCAGCGGTAGTTCTCCGGCAGATCCGCCAAGCCCGCCCGCACCGCGTTCAAGTCGATATAGGCCGCGATCAGCCCCACCAGCCACGGCGTGTCCTGCACAAGCACGCTGCCGAAGCGCTCCGCCCACAAAGTCCCCGCCGTCCCGTGCGCGAGATTGAACCAACGCGTGTAGCGTTGCCGCAACGTGCGCATGAACTCCGAGATGTCCCCCATGCGCCGGCGCAGCCGCTCACGCAGCGCCTCCGCCACCTCCGGCGGGTCGTTGGCGAGCGCGTGCGCCAGCTCCTCCGCGTTGAGCCCGCTCCACTGCGCACGCGAAGCCCCGTAGAGCGCGCGGTAACGTTGCACCAGCGTGGCGTCGTCACACATCCGCGCCGCCGGATCAATGCGCACAAGAATGTGGAAGTGCGTCTCCAGCACACAGTAGGTGATCACCTCCACCCCGCTGAACTCCGCCGCGCGGTGCAGTGCTGCCACCCACACCTCCCGCTGACCCTCCAGCAGCAAGCGCCGCTTCTGAATCACCCGCGATGTCACATGATGCACCGCCGGCCCGTCCTCTCGTTTTATTCTGATTTCTCCCATCTTGGAAAAACCTTGGAGCATCCGGAGACAGAACACAAGATATTTCTTCAAGAAATTTAAGAAAGAAGAAAGGGGCGATTTTGTTGGGTGGTCAATAACCAAGTGCTTAGCCGGCGACATCGCGGTCGAGGCTGCGGTATTGAATTGCTTCGAGGAGGTGGGAGGTCTCAATTTCGGCGGCAGTGTCGAGATCGGCGATGGTGCGGGCGACCTTGAGGATACGATCGTAGGCGCGGGCACTTAGGCGGAGTCGCTCCATGGCGCTCTCCAAGAGGTCGCCCTGCTGGCGCGAGATCGCGCAATGGCACCGAATCTCACGCGGGCCCATGTGAGCGTTGGTCTTCAGAGCAGTGCCCGCGAAACGTTCCGACTGGATATCGCGGGCCGTCTGCACCCGCTCGCGAATGGGTGCGGACGCTTCGCCGAGACGCTTGCCGCGCAACTCCGCAACGGAGAGCGCGGGGGCCTCGACGTGGAGATCGATGCGATCGAGCAGTGGTCCGCTCACCCGCGCCCGGTAGCGCCGGATTTGGCTGCCGGACGACAGGCTCTCGCCGCGGCCGTAGCCGTCGGGGCTGGGATTCATGGCAGCAACGAGCATGAAGCGCGCCGGGAGGGTGACGCGCCCGGCGCTCCGCGAAATCGTGACATCTCCGTCTTCCATCGGCTGCCGCAACACCTCCAGTGTGCTCCGCCGGAACTCGGGCAGTTCGTCGAGAAAAAGGACACCGTTGTGCGCGAGCGAGATTTCGCCTGGCCCGGGCACGGCACCGCCGCCGATAAGGCCAACATCGGAAATCGTGTGGTGCGGACTGCGGAAGGGCCGTCCGAGCGCGAGCGAACCGTTTTGCACAGTCTGCCCGCTCGCCGAATAGACACTGAGGATTTCGAGGTATTCGTCGGGGCGCAGGCGCGGCATGATGGAGGGGATCCGTTTTGCGATCATACTCTTGCCCGACCCCGGAGGCCCGATCAGGAGCAGGTTGTGTCCCCCTGCGACAGCCACCTCGACCGCCCGCCGCACAGCGTGTTGTCCCTTGACTTCAGCGAAATCCGCCGCCGTGTCGGCCACCTCTTCGAGAAGCGCGTCCGGCAGGCCGTTACGGAGAGGCTCGAGCCAATGTTCGCCCTTGAGGAAGCGCACGGCCTCGTCGAGCGAGGCGACGCGGAATACATCGACCTCCTCCACCAGCGCGGCCTCCTCGGCTGTCTGCGGCGGCACAATGATGCCCCGCTTGCCTTGGTCGCGCGCGAGGCGGGAAAGTGCGAGCCCACCCCGGACCGGCCGCGTCTCTCCTCCGAGGCTCAACTCGCCCGCGACAAGATAATCCGGGAGACCCGGCAGACCGTCCTGCATACTCGCGCTGACAAGAGCCAGGGCAATCGGGAGGTCGTAGAGCGGACCCTCCTTGCGTAGATGCCCGGGGGCAAGATTGATCGTCGTGCGGTCATAGGGCGTCTTATACCCTGAGTTGACGAGGGCGGCGTAGACACGGTCTTTTGACTCCTTCACCGCCGCAGTGGGGAGGCCGACGACCACGGCATGCGCCTCACCGGGCTCGCCCGTGTTTACCTCAACCTCAACGGGGACCGCGTCAATCCCCTGCAAAGCACCCGATGAAGCCATCGCCAACATACGCGCAAACCGTAAAAGCCCCCGAAGCCAAGTCCAGCGCGAATAAACACGAACGGATTACCCTTGTCCCCGCCCGCCATCCCGTTACGACACACCCCTTTTAAATCGTTCAATGAACCGAAACACGTTGAAACAAATATGCGGCCTCTGCGCCCTCCTTGTGATATCCGTTGTCTGCCATGGCCAGCGCCAGCTCTTCATCGTGGACGGCGAGGAAATACGCATCGTGCGGTCGGTGACGGACACCCACTTTGAATACCTTGGCGAAGGAGGCAGCGTTGAACGCCGGATGTTTGATGAAGCGCAGACGATCCTGGCGCCTGCCGCGGCGTTTGTGCCCGGCTACATCCGTATCGAGGACGGGCGCCTGCGTGAGGATGTGGAAGCAGAGGACACAGACATAATCCGCTTGGATTACACTGCCCGCCTTGTCGCCAACCGGGCTGTGCGCAACGTCTATCTGCTTGTCGTCGTGGCAGGCGACAGGGAGGAAGACGTCCAAATTTTCGGTCGACCGGTGGGCGACCTTGAACGCAACACCGCCCGCGAGGTAGAGTTCGTGATCGAACTGCCCGAGGACATCGGCGACGTCGCGATGGATGCGTTCTTCCTCTCCAACGGCATTGAAATCCGCTCGGGCAGTGACCGCTTTCCGCGTTCCAGTCCCTACGACCGTTACCTGCGCGACGTCGCCCGCGGTATGCCTGAGGACGGACCCGTCCGCGTGATGCGCAGCCACCAGCCCGCCACAGTACGCGACTCGCTCGACATGCGGGTGAGTGGAAAGGTGACTTTGCAAGTGCGTGTCGACGCGCAAGGCTATGTGAGCGAGGCGCAGCCTCTCGAATACGACGACTGGCGCCTCGTCGAGAGCGTCATGCGCGTCATCCCGCTCTGGCAGTTCAAGCCGCGCATCCAAGACGGCGAACCCCTGCCCGGAACGGCACGGCTGCCGTTCGTTTTCTGACCCCCGGGGCGCGCCGCTCCCCTATCCCCGCGCCGCCTCTTGCGCGCCCTCTTTTCCACCGGCATCCGCTTGCTCGGCCGCAGGGGCTGTGCTTACGCCCACAGGCACGGGCTCCTTTTCGCCGGACACCAGACGGATGGGAAACGGCTCTGTGGCCGCACCCGTGTAGAGCGTTCTGTGCGGAAACGGAATCTCAATATTTTCTTTGTCAAACGCGTCCTTTACCTCCTGCATGATGGAGTTGCGCAGGGCGAGAAAGTCAGTGCGCAGCGCCCACACGGCGAAGAGGAACTCGAGCCCGGAGTCTCCGTATTTAAGGAAAATGATGAGGGGCGCGGGCTCGTCGAGACAGTGGGGATTGCGGTCGGCAACGTCTTTCAGCACATCACGCACTTTGGCGACATTCTCCTTGTAGGCGACGGACACGTTGATATCGAGGCGGCGGATGGGAAAGCGGGTGTTGTTGATAAATTCGCGCTGGATGAGCTGCGAACTCGGAATGCGGACAAAGCGGTTGTCGAAGAGCCGAACTTTCACAGACATGAGGTCGATGGAGAGGACCATGCCCGTTGTATCGCCGACGGTGATCACATCGCCGATGGCAAACGGTTTTTCGGTGATGAGAAAGAGTCCGCTGATGAAGTTGGAGAGTGTCGTCTGCGCGGCGAACCCGATGGCGATCCCCATGATCCCCGCCGCGCCGAGGAGCGGGGTGAGTTTGAACCCGAGGTCGGAGAGCACCATGATGAGGATCAGCACGGACCCGCCGTAGGTGATCGCCTTGCGCACCATGAGGCTCAGGTGCGCGGTGTAGCGCTTCTCTATAAACCGGCCCGCCGTGCGCGCCGCCGCCCACACCAGAGGGAGGACGATGAAGAGCAGAAAGGCCACACGAATGACGGTCTCGACACGGCCGGGCGTGACCCACTCCGCGTCGACGTTGGCAAAAATCGGATACAGCGTGTTGATCATAAAAAATACGGATGCTTAGATGTGCGCGAACATACGGAAACCGCTCAGCCCGCGGCGCAGGAAGCTTTTCTTCACGGGTTCCCGCGGCTCAGACAGTTGGCGGCTGATCTTCTCGAAAACCGGCGCCTCCTGCGCGAACTGCACCTGCAGTTCCTCCTTCTCCGCGCGATGGGTGACCTCGACGGCATTGGCCCAAAGGAGAGTCTCGCCGCTGTAACAGCCGAGGTGCTTGGATTGCACACAGATACGCTGCAAATCAAGGCTCTTCTCACTCTGGTTGACGACCGTAACCGGGCAAATCGCACGCCACTTCCGCCGCGTCACCGTGTCAAGACGGTGCTTCGCGGTGGTTTTGAGCGCATAGCACAGCTCGCCGCCCATCGTATCGCCGAACCACGTATTTGACATCACGGCGGTGATCAGATCGGTGACGGGCATGGCGTCGCTCTCGTTCTTCCCGACAAGCTCCACCCGGATCATGAGCGGAATGCTGACAAAAAATTGCGTCTTCTGCCCGTTGAGCACCTTGAGCGCGTTTTCCGGGCGCACGACAATGGAACGGTCGGGCAACATGGGAATGGCCCGCACTTGCTCCAACGGCCCCTCATAGGTGAAGCGCTCGCCGGCCTTCACGTCGGTCGGCGGAAGTGCGTCGTCCACGAGGCAGATAATCTCCTGCGCGGCATCGCGGCGCAGGTGGAGAATCAAATCCGTGTCCACGCGCCGCAGCCAAAACTCCAGCGGCCCGAACCGGCAATGAAACGCGCCGCCCTCCGGCAGAGGCCGCGGCGCCCACAAATCATCAGAAATCGGTCTACTCATGCTGTACTGCTCCGCCGGAGCATGTCCAAATAAAAGTTCGACGCAACGGAAATGCACGGAAAACCCGCTTTACAGTTGCCCGGTCTGGCGCGCGCACCTCTCATCACGGCTTTTCAGCTATGCAATGGATTCTACGCAACGATGGAATTATGCCCCGCAGGCAGGCGCATGTTGACATCGACGACCGCGGCTACCAGTTCGGCGACGGCATCTACGAGGTGATCCGCGTCTACGGCGGCATGCCCTTCCTCATGCAACCCCACCTCGAACGGCTCCGGCGCAGCGCACGCGAGATCGGCATGGCGCTGCCCTGGGGTGACGCCACACTTTCCGCCCGCGCCGACGAACTCATCGCCCGCGAAGCATTGACGGACGGCATTCTCTACATCCAAGTCACGCGCGGCGTCTGCCCGCGGCTCCAGGTTTTTCCGCCCGAAGACGTCACCCCGCAAATCACCGCCTACGCCCGCGCCATGCCGCGCCCGCGCGCGGAAACAATTAACGGCTTGGGCGCATGCCTCGTCCCCGACATCCGCTGGCTGCGCTGCGATATAAAAAGCATCAACCTTCTGCCCAACATGCTCGCCCGCCAGAAGGCGAACGAAAACCGTTGCGGTGAGGCCCTGCAGCACCGTGAAGGCATCGTCACCGAAGGCGCGTTCTCCAACGCCTTTATTGTCACCGATGGGATCGTCCGCACCCACCCCGCGGACAATCTCATCCTCGCCGGAATCACGCGGGCGCATATCCTTCGGCTCTGCGGCGGGCTCGGCATATCCGTTGTCGAAGAGCCCTTCCGCGTCGACGACCTGCGCCACGCCGAGGAAATCTTCATTTCCAGCACGGCAAGCGAAGTCGCCCCCGTCATCCGCCTCGACGACCAACCCGTCGCCGACGGCAGTCCCGGGCGGGTCACCCGGCGCCTCCAAGCCGCCTTCGCCGACACCCTCCCCAAGGGCTGAGCCAGAGAGTCTCCACACGGAGAACGAAAGCAAGCACCCCCGTCACTTTGGCTCGTCTGATGCCTTGCCGCTACCCTCGCCCCCGTGGATCTTGGCGACTCGCGCCTCGTGCCGCCCCCCCTCGAACTCGGTCGTCAACCATGTGTCGACGATGGGACAAAGCTCTTCCTCGGGGACCATCCGCGCTCCGATGGAGATGACATTTGCGTTGTTGTGGAGCTTGGTCATGCGCGCGCTTTCGCGGTTCCAGCAAAGGCCGCAGCGGATACCCGGCACCTTGTTTGCGACAATACTCTCGCCGTTGCCGCTGCCGCCGAAGACAACACCGAGATCAGCCTCGCCCCGCGCCACGGCCCTAGCCGCCGGATAGACAAAGTCGGGATAGTCGCAAGACTCGGGAGAGTCCGTGCCAAAATCAAGGACGGTGTGCCCCAGTGTCCCGAGGTGTTTCTTGAGGCGTTCTTTGTAGGCGTAACCGGCGTGGTCCGCACCCAGTGCAATCCGTTTTGTGTCCATAGGGTTCGTGCGCATTCACTTTCGAAAAACACTTTTCATGACTTCGGCGAGGCACCCGTGGCAAGGCCGGATTCACCCCTCTTCGCACGATTAGGAGGATCCCGCGAAATGCGGGGTGTCGTCCGTGCGCAAAGGGAAACGCCCCGGTTTCTCCGGAGACACAGCCCATGCAGCCCGTAGAATTGACCCGTATACACATCGTTTCGCGAAAAACGTGCTGCGCTGTTTGCGCTCCCGGTCCGTGCAGGCGTAACTTTGTTTCCCGCTCGCCACTTCGCAGTCCGGGGAAGATCCCGCGCGCAAAAAGGACAGAGGGGGAACGATCATCAACTACCGAAAAGCCACTCAACGAAAGGAGCTACTATGCTATATTGGGCCGCCGTGTTCTTCATCATTGCCATCCTCGCCGCTATTTTCGGTTTTGGAGGAATCGCCGAAGCTTCCATGGGCATTGCGCAAGTCCTCTTCTTCATCTTCATCGTCCTGTTCATCGTGTCACTCATTTTAGGGCTCGGGCGGCGCCCTCCCCGTGCTTGAATCGCCCGACAGAACGGCGTGACACAAATGCGCCCTCCCCGCGCAGATTCACTGCCAGCAAGGCTACTTCGCCCGCGGAGATGTCATTCTGAATCCGGCGCGGAACGGAAAGGTTTTCGTTTGGACCCATGGATCCACCGTTCGGTCTGAACAACCATAAAAACGCAAACAGTAACCCAAAAGGAAAAAACATCATGAACATCCACAAAACGCTCAAACACGTCCTCGCCGCCACCACCGCAGTCGCCGTCTTCGCCACCCTCACCGCTTGCGGCGAGCGCGAAGACGAAGACCACGAAGACCTCCGCGACGAGATGGAAGAACGGACGGAAACAACGCGCGACTACATGGGCGAGCAAGCCGACACGCTTCGTTCCACCTATGAAGAACAGCGCGACCGTTTCGCCGACCGCATGTCAGACCTGCAATCGGAAGCCGAAGACGCCGGTGCCGCCGGGCGTTCGACTTTCGACGACGCCATGGCCGAACTGGAGGACGCTTGGGAAGCATTCCAGTCCACCCTCGCGGATGGACGCGACGCCTCTGCCGACGCCCTGCGCGACGGATGGAACCGCCTTACGGAGGCCTACGACGAGGCGCGCGAGGAGTTGGATAGGATCACCGACGAATAAGCGCCCGGTCTCCCCGCAACTCATCTAGGTTCAACGCCGCGGTTTCCCAAAGGAAGCCGCGGCTTTTTTGCGCCATACGCTTCGTCGCACCACAGCAGACCCGAATGGCTGACAGAGAGCCAACTCACCGGAGCCCAGGTCATGAGACCTGCGTAAACCCGTTGGGATACTCAACGTCGCCGAATTTGATTGAGCACCATCGACGACAGGCCCCCGCCGGATTGGTCATCCATGCCTCATCGCGGGAGAAAATAGCGCCGCTGGCGCTCGTTCACAGGCATGCCAACCCGCTCCATCACCTGCATCATGTCTTCCCACACCATGCGCTTTGTGCGCAGCGTGTCATTGCGCAGCAGGTAGCTCGGATGGAAGGTGGGCAGGAGCGGTATCCCCAGGAATTCGTGCCACTTGCCGCGCACCTGCCCCATCTTACGCCGCGGGTCGGGCCCGAGCAAACCATCAACCGCCGTCTTGCCCAAGGCCACGATGACCTTCGGGGCGACGACCTCCACTTGCGCGCGCAAATACGGCAGGCAAAACGCCATTTCCTCTGCCGTCGGCGGACGATTCCCAACGGAGGTCGGCATTTCCGGCCGCCAATTCATAATGTTGCCAATGTAGACATCGCCGCGTGACAAACCCATCGCCCCGATAATCTTCGTGAGCAGTTGCCCTGCCGGTCCGACAAAGGGCTCACCCTCTACTTCTTCTTCGGCACCCGGTGCCTCCCCGCAGAAAAAGATGTCCGCCTGTGTCCCGCCGACCCCGAATACCACTTTCTTCCCCGGCTTCACCCGTGCATTGCACACCGGACACTGCAAGACCCTCTTGCGCAGCCATGCCAACTGCTCTGTCGCATCTCCGTCCGGCAGCTCCACCACCGGCGGCGGAGGAATCGGTACGGACGGACCCGGCTTAGCAGGCTTGGGGGCCGCCTTCCGCGACTCCCGCGCACCTCCCTCACCCATTGGCAAGACCATCTCCCGCACGCCGCCGGAATCGCTGGCGGTTTTGCGGCGGGCAGGCGCGGGCCCGCCCCGCGCCGGAGCCGGGGCCGCGACGGCGGGCTTCGTCGTCGCGGAACCCGCCGCACTAACTGCCGCACGCAGGTTCCCCAGCGTGCCGTCGGCCAGATACACGTGGGAGACGCCGGCGTCGCGCATCGCCTTCAGTTCTTCCACCACGGCCTGCAATTCCTCTCGCATACCGTCGACGATGCCGAGTCCGCCCCGCCCGTCCACCCAAAAGCCGGAATGCCCGCCCCTCACCGCATCAGATTCGCCGCGAAGTTTGCCCGCGTCTTTCAATGCCGCGCGGACACGCCGCTTCGGCTCCGGCGGCAAATGCCGGACAAAATCAACCACTTGGGTTCCAGAGCCATCGAAGGGGATTTTTCCCGTAAACTGTAACGTGTTTATACACCCGCTCCCGCGCGATAGCGACAGATGCCATACGCGCCTTTATTCTGGCATTATAAGCACTTATTTTAAGTCGATTAAATCGCCTTTTTTCTTGTCGGAAGCCACGCAATTTAAATGAAATACCCCACATGGATTTGACGACCCGTTGGTTTCTCCACCTCTGCCGCGAAAACGGGCTGCTCGCACTTTCCGATGTTGAAAGGCTCAAGGATGGCGCGGGAACCGATGACGATGCGGTGGCCTACGGCGAGCGTATTCTCGACCTGAATTTCACCACCGACACGGATCGTCTTCAGAGTCTGCTGGACACGGCATGCGACTGCGCGGCGGCAGGCGGAGAACCGCCAGCCGGCCTATCCGGCGCGGACAGCGGCAGCTTGAGCGACACCGGTCTTCCGCCTCTGCCGCTTCACCCCGCCCCGCCATCCGAACCGTCTCCGCCTGTCTGCGGCGGCTGCGCCGAAGCGCTCGTTCTGGCGGACAGCATTGAGCCGGACCTTCCCGACTTTCCCTCCCTCGAAGGCGCGGCGGACGGCGTCCTCCGCGCGGCCATGATCGGCTTGCTGCGCTACGCCTCGGCCAGCCGGGCAAGCGACCTGCACGTGAGCGCGGGCGCACGGCCTTTCGTGCGGCGCGACCGCAAAACCCACTACCTGCACCCGGAGCCGCTCACCGTCGGCGTCGCCGAGGGGCTCAATCGGGTTCTCGTGCCAACCGCCGAGTGGGCCGAATTCCAGAACCGCCGCGACATCGACTTCGCCCTACCCTTCTCCTCGGGCGAACGCTACCGTGCCAACCTCATGCGCCATCGCGACGGATGCGCCGGCACCTACCGCACAGTCAACCGCGACGTAAAAACGCTCAGCGAACTCGGCTTCCGCAACCCCGAAACCATCGACCGGCTCCTCGCCTACCACAACGGGCTGATCCTCGTCACCGGCCCGGTCGGTTCGGGCAAGACGACCACACTCGCCGCCCTTGTCCAGCGACTCAACGAGACCCGCGACGACCACCTCATCTCCATCGAGGATCCCATCGAATTCGTCCACCGCTCCGGTCGCTGCGTCATCACCCAGCGTGCCGTCGGCACCCATACGCAGACGTATCACAGCGCGCTCAAGGGCGCCCTCCGACAGGATCCGGACATCATTGTCATCGGCGAAATGCGCGACCTCGAAACCATCGAGATGGCGATTAGCGCTTCCGAGACGGGCCACCTCGTCATCGGCACGATGCACACACGCGACGCTGCGACCACCCTGAACCGCCTCCTCGACGTGTTTCCCCCGGCTCAGCAATCCCAAATCCGCGCCATGGTGGCGGAGAGCCTGCGGGGGATCATCTGCCAGCGCCTGCTCCCGGCGAGAGCGGGCGGGCTGGTGCTCGCCGCCGAGGTGCTGTTGCGCAATCTCGCCGTCTCCGCCCTCATCCGCGAGGGTAAAACGCAGGGCCTCTCCAATATCATTGAAACCGGGAAGGCCGAAGGCATGATCACGATGGACAGCTCCGTTATGGAACTCTGGCGCGAAGGGCGGCTCCACGACGAAGTTGCGCTGGCCAACCTCAAGTGCGAAAGCGCCCGGCGCGAAATCCGTCTGCGCGCTTCAAGAGACGAATCCCCGCCCGAAGCGGAAGTCGGCGAGGCGGGCGCCAAAGCGCGGGGCCTCATCAACTGGTAACCTCCGCCATGGCACAGATCGACACCTACCTGCGCGCAATGCTCGAAGCCGACGGCTCCGACCTGCACCTCAGCGTCGGCGCGCCGCCGAAAATCCGCGCCTCGGGCGCCATCCGCCCGCTCGCCGCCGAGCCTGTCACCGAAGAGTCGATGGGAACGCTGCTTCGCGAAATCTGCACCGAGGACCGCTGGAACGAATACCTCGGCAAGCGCGACCTCGACTTCGCCTACGAGATCCCCGGCCTCGCGCGCTTCCGCGGCAGCTACCTCTACAACTTCTGGGGCCAAAGCGCCGTCTTCCGCCACATCCCCGCCGAAATCCTCTCCTTCGCCAAACTCGGCCTGCCCGACGTCCTCCGCGAGGTCTGCGGCTACTCCGAAGGTCTCGTCCTCGTCACCGGGCCCACCGGCAGCGGCAAATCGACCACGCTCGCCGCAATGATCGACTACATCAACGAGCAGTACCAGAAACACATCATCACCATCGAGGACCCCGTCGAGTTTATGCACCCGCGCAAGCAGTCCGTCATCGTCCACCGCGAGGTCGGCACACACACGGCATCCTTTGCCAACGCCTTGCGCGGGGCCATGCGCGCCGATCCCGATATCGTACTCGTCGGCGAAATGCGCGAACTCGAGACCATCAAGCTCGCCCTCAATTGCGCCTCCATGGGCATGCTCGTCTTCGGCACCTTGCACACCAACAACGCACCAAAGACCGTCGACCGCATCATCGACGCCTTTCCCGCCGAAGAGCAGGACCAGATCCGCGTCATGCTCTCGGGCAGTCTTGCCTGCGTCGTCTCGCAGCTGCTGTGCAAGCGCAAGCCGAAGGGCCGCATCGCCGTGCATGAAATTCTTCTCCGTCACGAGGCCCTCCCCAACACCATCCGCACCGGCCGCATCAGCGCCATCCGCGGCATCATCGAAAACAGCGCCGACCGCGGCATGCGCCTCATGGACACCTCCATCCGCCAAGCCTACAACGCCGGCCTCATAACCGCCGAAGAAGCCTACCTCAAGGCCTCCGACAAAGACACCTTCGCCACGCTCCTCGACAACTGAACCGCCCCCAGCCCGTCGGCGTGTACACTCTGTCAAATAATAAAGCTATGAGCTGACTTTATTATTAATTAACTAGAAAATTATTTATTGCGCAAGTTTTTTATCCGTGAGTTAGGTTTTTGTTCTCGTAATAGTTTACGCACCCTTCCGCGCTGGAACGACGAAACACCGTCCCCGGAGCCCGGACTTTTGGGTAGCTATTGGGGCGTTGGAGGCTTCCCGGTTTCGAGGGAGCCCGCAAGACATGGAACACCGTTGCAGGATTTCGGGCACACGCCTTCCCTGAAACCGATACTTCCTTGCATCCGTTTCCGAAGCGCTGTCGTATCCTTCTTTTACTATGCGGATACGCTTGCTTGCGATAAAACCGGCAGCCCTGCTTGCGTGCGCCGTAGTTTCCCACGCTGCCGCGGAGACGGCGTTCAGCCACCATGCGACGGTGCTCCCGCGCGGTCCTTTCGCCGAGGACGGACTCGACGCCGTGCGCTTTGCGGAGGACGCCTTCCGCTTGTCATCCGGCGGCATGACATACCGGTCGACGGACGGCGTGGAATGGAGGACTGATCCCGACGGGCACCGCTTTTTCGCGGGCAGGCGGGTCGGCCCGCTATGGTTTGCGGAGGAAGACGGTGTTGTCTTCGCCTCGGAGGACCGGATCACATGGCGGCGCATTCCCGCGCCCGGGATTCCCGATGCCTACGGCGACGGCACGTTCGCGCTGCTTCAAGACGGAGCGTCTACGGGCGAACGCGTCTTTGCATTCTCCGCGGAAGATGCGCTCCATTCCTGGGAAAGCCAAACGGCGAACCTCGGCGCAAATGCGCAACTGCTCGATCACATCGCCGGCCGATGGGTCGCGGTGGAAGGAACGGAGGTCAAGGCCTCGGCGGACGGCGCGGCATGGGCCACCGTCGAACCCACCGTGGAGGATCCGGGCATGGTCGGCGTGGAGACAAGAGTCCAAGCGGCGGCAGGTTCCGGCCAGGTCCTGATTTTCCTGTCCTACGGCACGAGCCTCGTCCCGTGGGAATCCATCGCCTTGCATAGTGATGACTTGGAGAACTGGGTGGTTATCCAACCGTTCAGCGTGCCGCCGGACGACTTTCCCGTGTTTCTGACTGATCCGCGCATCCGGCGGTGGGGCGACATCCATCACCTCGCCGCC
>SKLD01000119.1 GCA_007123395.1 Opitutales bacterium | reverse complement strand
TGGACTCGGAGTTGACCGACGCGGCGGAGCTGCGGGAGCACCTGAAGAGCCGCATGGGCAGCCTGGCGGGGTTCATGAAGACACTGAAGCAGCGCTACAGCGTGTGGTATAACGGGGAGCGCGGCCGCGTGGGGACCTTGTGGGCGGAGCGCTACAAGAGCTGCGTGGTGCAGAACAGTCCGCAGGTGCTGCGCGTGGTGGGTGCGTATATCGAGCTGAACCCGGTGCGCGCGGGCTTGGCGGAGCGTGCGGAGGCCTACCGTTGGAGCGGGTATGGGGCGGCGGTGGGCGGGGAGGTGCCGGCTTCGCTGCGGGCATGGGCGCGGGCGGGGATTGTGGGGATGTTGGGGTTTGAGAGGGGAGAAGAGGAAGTGGGAGAAGGGCGGAAGTTCATTGAATCGTATAGGTTGTTGGTGCGGGTGAAGGATGATACGGGAGGCGGCTCCGAGTTCGGGGACCGGGAGGGAAGCGAGGCAAAGACGGGCCTGTCGGAGCGTATGCCGGGATTTCTCCGGGGGGCGGTCCTGGGCACGCGGCGCTTTGTCGAAGAGATGTCGGAACGCCTGGGGCGTAGGCGACGGTGTGTGCCGGTGGTCTGTTGCGGGGAGGAATCGGATGACGCAGCGCTTTGCCATGCGCGGCGTCTGCGGACGTGACGGTTTAACTTCGGGAAAGCAGGGGTGACGGCTTGCCTCTTGGCGGTGAGAGCGGCGATAAACGGTCGTTATGAAGGCAGGAACGTTTAGGGACCGGGTGCGGGACGGCTTGGTGCGCGCGTTGATGTTGAGCGGGCTGGGCTTTCTGTGGCTATGCACGCGCCTGCCGTTCCGATTGCAAGTGGCGGCGGGGCGGGGGCTCGGGCGCATGGCGTATGCAGTGTATCCCTACCGGAAGGATGTGGCGCTGACGAACCTGCGCCTGTGTTTTCCGGAGATGGAAGAGCGCGAGCGGGAGGCGCTCGCGCGGCAACACTTCGAGGCGATGGGGATCGGGTTGTTCGAGGTGGGAATGGCGTGGTGGGCACCGGACCGGAAATTCCGCGGGCTCGCGCGGGTGGAGGGGATGGAGCACCTGCGGCGCCTGCGGGAGGAGGGCCGCGGGGCGCTTTTGCTCACGGCGCATTTCACGACGCTGGAGATCGTGGGGCGTTTTGTGAACTTGGAGCACCGCTTCAGCTGCCTTTACCGGAAGCCAAACGATCCGACGGTGGCGAAGTATATGACGCGGTCGCGGGAGCGGTTGATGGAGAGGATCATCCACTTCGACGACATGGTGGGCCTGATTCGTGCGCTCAAGGCGGGGGACCACGTGTGGTATGCGCCGGACCAAGGAAAGCTGTTTAAATACACGGCAATTCTGCCGTTTTTCGGAGAGCCGGCGGTGACGAACACGGCGACTTCGCGCATTGCGAAGATGGCGGGCGCGGCGATCGTGCCGTTCTTCGGGCGGCGGGAGGAGGACGGATCATATAAGGTGACGATTCATCCGCCGCTGGAGGACATCCCGGGCGAGAGTCCGGAGGCGGACGCGCGGGCGATCAATAAGTTGCTGGAATCGTTCATCCGGACGGCGCCGGACCAGTATTTCTGGTTGCACAAGCGGTTCAAGAACCGTGGTCCGGATTATCCGGATCCGTATGCGGTGAAACCGTGACGGTGTCGCCCACGGCGGGTGCGCCGTCGATCAGCTGCAGCCCGACGGATTCGCCATAGCGCAGCGGCGTGACTTCCCAGCGGGCGGTGACGCGGAAGGCGTCGTCGCGCGACTCGGTCAGCGTGCCGGGCTGCGGCGGGCCGGTGGTGTAGAGGCGCATGACGCCGTGCCCGCGCGCCGGGTCGAACCACACGAGCGCTCCGAGGGTGCGGGTGTCGAGGAGGACGGTTTCGGCGGGGCCGACGCTCGCCCGGTCCACCGGGACCGGCGGTGTTTCACCGGTGCCTGCGCAGGCGGCGAGGGCGAGGACGCACGGGACCGGGAGCGCCACGCGAAGGGAGGCGGCGGCGCGTATCCCCGGTGTCGCGCGTCGATGCATGGCGTCGCAGCGTGCGGCAGCGGGCACCCTCAGGAGTCGTTGCCGACTTTGCCGCCTTCGGGCTCGAAGAAGCCGTGGAGTTGGCGGATACGGGTGGGGTGGCGCATTTTGCGGAGGGCCTTCGCCTCGATCTGGCGGATGCGCTCCCGGGTGACGTTGAACTGCTTGCCGACCTCCTCGAGCGTGCGGCTGTAGCCGTCGACAAGACCGAAGCGCAGGCTGAGGACACGGCGCTCGCGGTCGGTGAGGGAGTCGAGCACGTCCATGATCTTCTCGCGCAGGAGGCTAAAAGCGGTCATATCGTAGGGATTCTCCGCGCCTTTGTCCTCGATGAAGTCGCCGAAGTTCGTGTCGTCGCTGTCGCCGACGGGGCTCTGCAGGGAGATGGGCTGCTGCGCCATCTTCATGATCTGCTGCACGCGCTCGACGGGTAGATCCATCTCCTCGGCAACCTCCTCGGCTGTCGGTTCGTGACCGAGTTCCTGGAGGAGTTGCTTCTGCACCTGCATGACCTTGTTGAGGGTCTCGATCATATGCACGGGGATGCGGATCGTGCGTGCCTGGTCGGCGATGGAGCGGGTGATGGCCTGCCGGATCCACCACGTGGCGTAGGTGCTGAATTTGTAGCCGCGGCGGTATTCGAATTTCTCAACCGCTTTCATGAGGCCCATGTTGCCTTCCTGGATGAGGTCGAGGAAGGAGAGACCGCGGTTGGTGTATTTCTTGGCGATGGAGATGACGAGGCGCAAGTTGGCCTCGACCATCTCGGTCTTGGCGCGGTGGGCTTGGCGCATGGCCTTACGGACCTCGCGGATGGTGCCGAGGAAGTCTTCCGGGGCGATGCGAAGCTGGTCTTCGATTTCGTTGAGGCGACGCTTCACGCGCTCGACGTCGACCTGCCGCCGCTTCCGGGTGTGGGCGCGGTGGGCGAGGGAGAGGCTGTCGACGAGATCGTTGATCTCGCGGATCATGGGGTCGAGCGTTTCGAGGTATTCCTCGAAAACCTTCAGTTTGAAGCAAAACTTCCGGAAGACGGCGGGAAGCTCTTTTTCCAGCTTGCGGTAGCGCTTTTCCGCGCGGGAGCGGACAGCTTCTTCCTCCGCCGTGCGCAGGTCATTCCATGTTTTGTCGAGTTTCTTCTCGATGGCGTCGATGGCTTCGATGAGTTCCGGAAGCTGCTTGTAGTAGGCCTCGCGGCTTTCGACTTTTTTGTCGAGGACGACGCGGTCGAAACGTTCTTCGCGGGAGATGAGGCGGTGCCCGAGGTCACGCTGGAACTCGCGCGTGAAGGCGATGGAAAAGAGGGCCTCGGCGGCGCGGGTTTCGGCTTCCTCGATACGCTTGGAGATGGCGACCTCTTCCTCGCGGGTGAGGAGAGGAACCTGACCCATCTGTTTGAGGTACATGCGCACGGGGTCATCGAGGATATCGGCCTGAGCTGAGCGGATTTCCTCCTCGGTATGCTCTTCCAGACGCTGCTTGTAGGTCTCGACTTCCTGCGAATCGATGATGTCGATATCGAGGTTCTCGAGGATTGTGATGACGTTCTCGATCTCCGACGGGCTGTCGACGGTCTCGGGCAACTCGTCGTTGATGTCCTTGTAGGTGAGGTAGCCCTGCTCCTTGGA
>SKLD01000513.1 GCA_007123395.1 Opitutales bacterium | reverse complement strand
TGCGCGCCGAGGTCTCCGGGCCCGGCCAGTTCCGCTTACTTGCTGTCGGCCTCGTCGGGCTCGAAAAGCTCGTAGGTGATCTTTCCGTCGATGATCTCGCGTAGGGCAATGTCCTCGGGGCTGAGCCGTTCGAGCGACTCGACGAGCGGCTTCTGCCCGTATTTGAGCTGTTTCACCCGGCGCGAGACCACGTTGATGAGGATGTTCGGGTCGGGAATGACCTTCTGGGCGGCTTTGATGTAATCGTCTCTCACGGTTGTTTGATCTCGTTGGAAAAGGATGCGAAACCGGCCAGAAAGGAGGGTTTCCGCGCAAAAGGCAAGTCCCTGTGGGCAGTCGGCGCGAATTCACCCGCGCCCCCTTGTCACCACGGCAGGCGCGTGCGCGGTTTCACGGGAAGGCGGCCGCGCCAGTAGAGGATGAGGAGAAAGCCGAAGAGCATGCCGCCGAGGTGTGCCCAGTGGGCGATGCCGGTCTGCACGCGGCTCATGCCTTGGATCAGCTCGATGGCACCGATGACGATGACGAGGGTTCGGGCCTTCATCGGGATCGGCGGAATGAGGAGCATGATCTGCCGATGCGGATACATCCAGCCGAAGGCGAGAAGGACCCCGAAGGTGCCGCCGCTCGCGCCGATGGTTGGCACGGGGGGAGCGCCCTGGGCAAAGGCCGCCGAGGCGATGATGAGCTGAAGCAGACCCGCTCCCGCCACGCAGGTGAAGTAGTAGACGGCGAAGCGCGCTGAACCCCAAGTTTGCTCGATCTCACGCCCGAACATCCAGAGGATCAGCATGTTGATGCCGATGTGGAAGAATGTCGTCGTGCTGTGGAGAAATCCGTAGGTGATCAACTGCCAGGGAAAAAACCCGGCCCCGGTGTAGTCGCCAAGAGGCCAGAGCGCGAACCAACGCTCCAGCATGCCGAGTTCCCGCGGCGTGTGAAAAAGCAGTTGCAGCGCGAAGAGCATTCCGTTCGCGATGAGAAGATTGAGAATCACCGGCGGAAAGGCGCCGCCGGTGCCCCGGTAAGGTTGGTGCGAGTATGACACGAAGGGCGACTATTGCCGCGATTTGCGCGAATTCAATCCCCAAGGGGATTTCCCCCGCAAAGAGTAGGCAGAGCGGGCGCGGGCGCGCGGGCGGAGTCGTGCGCGCGTTTGACCTGATCTGCCGCCGGTTGGTCTTGCCATGGTTGGCGGGGGCGGAGTTGGATGGCGTTCTAGAACTCTCTCATGGCCTACACGCTTCGGATCATTCGCATATTCTTTCTCGCGCTCTGCGTTTTCGGCGGATTGCTCGTCGCCTACGCGGTGCCGGAGTGGGACGAACACCGCTGGGTGGGGGTCCTTGCCGGATTTCTCATCGGGATTCTCGTCATCCTCGTCGATATCCTCCTGAAGGGCTTTTCCTTGCGGGGGATGTCGGCCCTGAGTTTCGGGCTCTTCGCGGGATGGCTGGTGTCGACCCTCATTGCAAACTCGCCGCTCTTCGAGTTTCCCTTTGTCCCGGAGGACGAGTTGTCGATGGTCCTGCACCAGAACCAGTACCTCATCCGTGTGGTTCTCTATGTCGTCCTCATGTATCTGGGGGCGGTTCTGGCGCTGCGGGGCAAGGACGAGTTCAATCTCGTCATCCCGTATGTGCGTTTTGTTCCTCACGGCGTCGACGTGCCTTTGGTCGTGGTGGATACGAGTGTCCTCATCGACGGGCGTATCGTTGGTATCTGCGAGACGAAGTTCATGGGCTACGGGCTGATTATCCCGCGCTTTGTCATTGATGAGTTGCAGACCGTCGCCGACTCGCCGGACGTGCAGCGCAAAGCTTCGGGCCGCCGCGGGCTGGAGTCTCTTCGGCGCCTGCGCGAGTTGCCCGGAATCGACCTGCGGATCAACGAAAGTACAGTGGACAACCGCCAGAAAGTCGACGCGAAGCTCGTCTTTCTCGCGCAGTCTCTTAAAGCCAGACTGCTCACGCTGGATTACAACCTCGCGCAGATCGCTGAGTTCCACGGGGTGGAGTGGCTCAACCTCAACGCCCTTTCGCGTTCGCTCCACCCCGAGGTGACCATGGGTGAGGTTTTTGCCGTCAAGCTCGTCAAGCCGGGAAGAGAAGAGGGCCAGGCCGTGGGCTACCTCAACGACGGCTCCATGGTTGTCGTCGCCGATGCGGTGGAGCATATCGGCGGTGAAGCGACCGTCCGCGTCGAAAGCATCGTGCCCTCCGGCGGCGGCAAAATGATCTTCGCCCGCCTCCTTACCTGAAACTGCCCTGATGCAACCGGGGCACTGCTGTCAATCAACGGGTGCCATGCCCTGGATGCGGACATCGGTTCCGGAACTGGCGATGATATGGTCCGGCGGGCGGTCCGGTGCGGAAAAGCCGTTCTGCGTGAAGAGCCGGGTGTCAAAGGCATCGACATCGGCTTTTCCAAGCAGGTAAGGCGGGTGGGCGACACAGCCCGAGAGGAGGCGGTTCCGCCGCTTGTCATATGCGAAAAGCCGGTAGCGCTCGACGAGGAAATGGGTGAGAGAACCTGCCTCGGCGCGGTGTTCGCCGCAGTAAGGTTTCCACGTGTAAGCGAGGGTCGGCCCGCCGCCCCGCCGTTTGCAGGTGAAGTGAATACGTCCTTCGGCATTCTCCCGCACGCGCATGCGCGCATGGTGGTAGGGAAGGTGGAAGAAAAATCGGGCGATTCGCACCCCAAGCCATCCGCCTGCGTCTAGACTGAAAAACCAGACGCCGTGCCGCCGTCTTTCATCGGACACGTAGGTGCGCAGATTCAACTCGGGAAAGGCGGACAGGCCCGGAACCGCGGGTAGGCCGAAGGGGCGGATGCGGTCCATGCGGAAAGGCACGATGCCGACCCACGCCCGGCCCCCGAAGGTGTCCACCTTGAGCCCCGGCGGCAGGCGGGGTTGCACGGCCTCAGGCGCGACCGCCCAGTGCAGGAAAAGCAACTCGCTCCACCGTTGCGACATGACGGCGGGTTCTTCGGAGGCGTCGGCCCGGGTCAGCTCTTCCTGAAGGGAGGCAGCCTTCATCGTGATGCAGAATTTACGGAAAGAAACAGCTTTGGCCAGACCGCAAATGCTGATTTTCCCTTGCTTATACCAGGCGCCGTATGAGGATCGGGCGCATGAGTCGCTACTTGATAGGAATCGACGTGGGAACTTCTTCGGCGAAAGCTGTGCTGATCGACGAAAAGGGGGACGTCGTCAAGGTCGTCGCACCGGAATATCCGTTTGAGACGCCGCGTCCGCTCTGGGCGCAATCCAATCCCGAAGACTGGTGGGACGCCACCGTAAAAGCCATTCGCAACCTCCTTGAGGGCGTCCATCCCGGCGATATCGCCGCGCTCGGGCTCACCGGACAGATGCACGGCCTTGTCCTCCTCGACGCCGAAGGCAAGGTCCTGCGGCCCTGCATCATGTGGAACGACCAGCGCACCGGCAAAGAGTGCGCCGAGCTTACAGAGGCCGTCGGCGCCGCAGAGGTCCTGCGCATCACCGGTAACCCCGTTCTTCCCGGGTTCACCGCCCCCAAGATCCGCTGGGTGCAAAAGAACGAACCGGATGTCTGGGCCAAGGCCGCGCACATTTTGCTGCCCAAGGATTTTATCCGCCACCGCCTCACCGGTGCCTTCGCCACGGATGTCTCCGATGCATCGGGAATGTCCCTCCTCGATGTCGGCGGGCGCCGCTGGTCACCTGAAATGCTTGAGGCCTGCGGGGTCAAAGCGGAAATGATGGCGCAAGTCCTCGAGTCCGCCGAGGTCTCCGGTCGAATCAGCGCCGAGGCGGCGAAAGCCACCGGTCTGCCGGAGGGTCTGCCCGTCGCGGCGGGTGCCGGCGACCAAGCAGCGGGCGCGATCGGTTGCGGGATCATTTCTCCCGGCGTCGTCTCCTGTACTCTCGGTACCAGCGGCGTGCTCTTCGCTCATGCGGAGAAGTTCGCTCCCGACAAACAGGGCCGCCTTCACGCCTTTTGCTCAGCCGTGCCCGGTAAGTGGCACTTCATGGGCGTGCAGCTCTCCAGCGCGGGTGCCTACCAATGGTATCACAATACCCTCGGCGGCAGCGCCTCGATGCGCGATCTCGACGCCGGTGCGGCAGAGATTTCCCCGGGTAGCGAGGGGCTCTTTTTCCTGCCGTATCTCACCGGCGAGCGCACGCCCCATCCCGACCCGCACGCGCGCGCCACCTTCACCGGCCTGACCCTCCGCCACAGCCGCGCTCACATGACGCGTGCTGTCCTCGAAGGCGTGACCTTCGGCTTGCGCGATGCCCTCGAGATTATGCGCGACCTCGGCCTCCGCCCCAAACAGATTGTCGCCTCCGGCGGCGGCGCAAAGTCTTCGCTTTGGCGGCAGATCCTCGCCGATGTCTTCGCCACGCCGATCATCACCGTCAACGCCACCGAGGGCGCGGCCTTCGGCGCGGCGCTGCTCGGGGGCGTGAGCGCAGGCGTTTTCGATGATATCGGTGCCGCATGCCGCTCCGTCTTGCGCGAAACCTCCCTCACCGAGCCAGGCCCCGCCCAAGCCGTCTACGACGATTTCTACGCCGAGTTCACCAAACTCTATCCGGCCCTGCGCGAAAGCTACGCCCGCACCGCCGAACTCGTTGAAAAGCACGGCTGAGTGCCGGACTCCCGCTCCCTCTTTCAGCTCCCGTCTTTTGTTGTAAATGTCAGGCATTTACTTATTAAATTATTGCAGACTGGCAGAGCCTATATTCTCTATTAGAGACCTTAATTATTTTTCGGATGAATTTGTCAATTACCACTAAAGAAATCCAGCTCAGAGCAAAATTTTGGGCCTAGATTTATCATGGGGGATTTTTTAGGAAAGTTGATAGAGTATGGTATCTGCCATTTTATTATGCGGGCTTTTCGTTGTCGGTTTTTTTTGGCGGGGGAGGGAAAGTCGGACAAAGAAAAGCCCCGGCGTTTCTGCCGGGGCGTTGGAAAAGGATGGAGCGGCTTCGCGCGCTCAGGATTTCTTGGCCGGGTGCGACTTCCCATGCTCTTTGCGGCGGGCGAGGTAAGCTTTGCGCCGACGGCGCTTCGAACGGATTTTGAGTTGTTGTCCCATGGTTGTTGATTTCGGAATGGTGGTTATTTGAAAGAAGCCGCACGCTGCGGAGGAGACAGGCCTGCGTCAAGCCGCAGTCGCGCGCCGGAGTGAAATTCGAAAGGAACGGCAGGCAGGTGCAGGATACATCCTATTGAGCCACCGGTTCGTCCGGCGACACACCTTCCATGCGAATTCGCTGTTTATGCGGGTTGGCTGCGGGCGGAGGTTTCATGCGATGTGGTTCACCCGGTCGCGCCCGGGCGGCTGGTTCTTATGTTAGGAAGGGGGAAGGATGTGAACCTTGTCGTCATCGGTGTTAAGAGTCGTTCTTTGCTCCCCGGTTATGAAGGGGTGCCGATGGGTGGCCACCGGTGTGCGCTTGTCAGCGATCAAAACCTTCCGGGTGGTCCCGGTGCCAGTGCCAGGCGGTTTCGATGAGGTCTTTGATATCCATGTAGCGCGGGGTCCAGCCGAGTTCATGCTGTGCTTTGGAACTGTCGGCATAAAGGGCAGGGGGATCTCCCGCGCGGCGCGGCCCGATGGAGCGGGGGACCTTGAGTCCCGTGACTTCTTCGACGGTGCGGATGACTTCGAGGACGCTCGCCGGTTTGCCGGTGCCGAGGTTATAAAAGAATTGCGCGCCGGGCTCGTCGAGTTTGGGAAAAACGGCGATGTGAGCGCGGGCGAGGTCGTCGACGTGGATGTAGTCGCGCAGGCAGGTGCCGTCGGGTGTTTCGTAGTCGTCGCCAAAGACCGTGAGTTCAGGGATTTTGCCCTGTGCCGCCCAGATAGCGAGCGGGATGAGGTGGGTTTCGGGGTCGTGGTCTTCGCCGATGGAGCCGTCTTCGGCCGCGCCGGCAGCGTTGAAGTAGCGGAAGCTGGCGAAGGAAAGACCGTAGGCCTTCGCGCATGCCCTGAGGCAGTTTTCAAAGTCGAGTTTTGTCTGGCCGTAGGGGTTGATAGGGCGTTGCGGCAGGTCCTCGGTGATTGGCATGCGCTCGGGGATGCCGTAAGTAGCGCAAGTTGAGCTGAAGACAAAGCGATTTACTCCGGCCGCGCGCATGGCGCGGAGCAGGCGGATGGGCGCGGCGAGATTGTTTTCGTAGTATTTCAGCGGATCGGTGACGGATTCGCCGACGTATGCGTAGGCCGCGAAGTGCATGACGATGTCGATCCGCTCTTCCTTGAGCAGGCCTTCGACAAAGGTCGCGTAACCGAGGTCACCGCGGTGGAAGGGAATGGCGTCCGCCACCGCCGCGCGGTGCCCGTAGACGAGGTTGTCGAGGACAACCGGCTCGTGGCCGCTTTCCTTCAGCAAGCGAACGCAATGGCTGCCGATGTAACCCGCTCCACCAATGACCAGAACTCTCATAGCGGAGAGGTTTTGTCCTGTTTCATCCGCGCGGGTCAATGCTGGATGTGTGGTTATGTCCGCTGCGATGAGGACAAATGTTTGCATGCGGCACGCGGGCGGGTATGGTTACCCTCTATGGCAATCAAATTCCTGCACACCCGAATCCGCGTGAGCGACCTTGAGCGCTCCATCGAATGGTATTCCAAAGCCTGCGGCTACCGCGTGCATAAGCGCAACGACAAGTCGCCTGCCGGGAACCAGATCGTTCACCTCGAGATCCCGGGCAACGAAGCCATGCTCGAGCTGTGTCACTCGCCCGACTTCAAGGTAGAGTTCCCCGAGGACCTCATGCACACATGTATCGGCGTTGACGATATTGTGGAATACTGTGAAAAGCTGGAGAAAGAGGGGTTCGATATTTGGCCCGACAAATGGCGCGAGAAGTTCACTTCGGGCGGTACAAAGATGGCGTTTCTGACCGATCCGGACGGTTACGAGGTGGAGATTCTCGAAAACAAGAGCCCACTCACAGCGCGGGACTGATTCTCGGCGAGGACAGCTGCCCGGCGGGAGAGCTTTTCTCAGCGACGCGGCACGACGACCCGGCGCACAGGGCGGCGGACTTCTGACGAATCCGCGGAGCCCGATGCCGCCTGCGCTTGCGCCGGTGGCCGCGGGGGCGTGACGACGCGGCGGCGCGCGGCTTGGTCCACCGTTCCGGGGCGTTGGGGACCGGCGGCAACCGTCGGTTGCGGTTGGGGAGCGGAGGGGGCGCGTTGTGTTGAAGACAAGGCCAGTTCAGCTGTCTGGCCGTCAATTTCCAAAGTGATGGTATCCGTATCCAGCGAGAAAGCGGTGACGAGAAAACCGGCGGAAGTATCATTGAGCCTCACCCATTCGCCTTTGTTTTGACTGCGGTCATGCACATTGATGTGCAGGATGCCGTCCAACTCATAGACGCCCCGGAATTCAAGGTTGCGGGCGGGCGGGGGAGTGGGCCGCACCGGAGCCTGCCGACGGTCCTCCGGTGGCTGGAACCCGGACGGTATGAAGGGCGAGTTTTCCACGAGTGTTATGCCGGAGAGCGCCACCGCGTGGAAAAAAACGGCGGGAAGGAAACATCGAATTATGCGAAAGGGCGGGGGCATCCTATTATGGGAGAGAATTGTCGTCGCAATTGTTCCCGCTGGCAAGAGGGATCGGACTGCCCTATGCCTTTCTCTTCTGCGTCCGTTGCGGGCTGAAATTCCATAGGCCGAAGACCAGCCATCCCGCCATGACAATGGTGACGCCGATGAAAACCGGCCCGGCTCCGAATTGGTAGATGAGCGGCAGGGACGCGGCGGTGAAGAGACCGCCGCCCACGACTGGCTCGAAGAGGAGCTGCTTGTAGCCGAAGGCCTCCATCGCCCCGGAGCGGTTGTGCGGGTCGCTCATCCGCACAAGGAGCAGCCCGATGACGGTCATCCCCATGCCTTGGCCGAAGTTGGCGAGGCCGTTGGGAGCCCAGTCGCGCGGAAACATGAGCCGGGCGAGGACGAAGAAACCGAAGAGGTTCCAGGCGATTCCGCCGAGGGCGAGCACGACAAACGGACCGGCGTGGGCACCGATGGCCTCGAGGGACAGCGCGCCGAGCGCGGCAACGATGAGAAGATCGAGTGCGGTGCCGGAGATGCGGTTCATGAGGTTGCGGTCGATGAGCTTTGCATAGCCGAGACGCCCGCCGAGGATCTGCACGATGACGCCGCCGATCATGGCGAGGGGAAAGAGCGGGATGTGGCGCAACAGTTCGGGCCAGCCGAGGGGAACGAGGAGTGCGCTTTCGAGCCACACCATTCCCTGAAGCAGGAGCCAGCCGAGGGCGATGGAGAGACCCACGAACCCAAGGTGAATGGAGAGCGGCTCGATCGACCGGTCGGTGAAGCGCGTGTCGACGGGAGGCTCCCGGTTTTCGTGCTCGGCCAGTTCTTCGTCGTCCTCCGCGGACCGGTCGGGGCGCTCAATATGCCCTTTCCACACAGCCCAGTTGATGGCGACAGTCCCGAGAATGACGCCCATGACCACGCCGACGGTGGCAAGCCCGAGGGCGAGGTCGGCACCGTCCTCAAACCCCAGCTCGCGGAAGGTGTCGCCGAGACCCGCTGCCGTCCCGTGGCCGCCCTCAAAGCCGATTTCGATGAGTGCACCGGCCATTGGATTGACGCCCCAAAGCGGCGAGAGCATAACCAGCACGAGGCCGAGTCCGACGACATACTGTCCCCACGCAAGTGTTTGCCCGTGTGCCACCATCGGCCCCGCACTGCGCCAGATTGCCCGCGGTGAGGGAATGTTTTTGCCGAGAAACAGTGCCGCGAAGACGACATTGATGAAGATGCCCGGCAGCGAAGACCAGACCTCGAGGACGGAGGGTGACCAAAGGCCCTGTGCCCAAGTGGAGTCTTCCCCGAAAAATCTCCCGAGCACTTGCGGGCCGAGGAGAAGGGCGAAGACCCCTGCCACGATGGAACTCGGCAAAAAAAGACGCTGCAGGAGACCGACACGGCGCCGTGTCCATTTGCCCGCAAGGAGCAACACAGCGATGAGAAGGATGGCGAAAAAGACAGATTCCATGTTCATGAGCGGTGTTTTGAGTGGTTGGAGAGGCGGTAGCGCAACGCCGCAGGGCGTCGACAGCGACAAAGCTCGGGAACAAGTTTGCCGCAGGCAATCCTCAAAAGTTTCGAGGGACGGTTCTTCGATGCCGGCGTGCGCGGGCCGGGGCGCAATCCGTGCTTGCCATTGCGGACATGAGGGCCTTGCTTCTTTAAGAATAACAGCCGCCATTCATCCTCTTTTGCCTATCCAATGACTGATGCCTGAAACCCCGACATCCTCCGGCCGGGAGAAAGTTTTCAAGGGAATCGCCGCTTCACCGGGAGTCGCTCACGGGCCGGTGTTCATTTACCTCAAACAGGACCTTGAGGTTCCGCGCCGCGAGGTGCCGCCGGAGGAGAGAGAGGAGGAAATCTCGCGCTTCGAGCAAGGCCTCATGGAGACGCGCCGCCAGATCGGTGCCATACGCGCGGAGATCGAGGAAAAGCTGGGCGAGGAGGAGGCGGGCATCTTCGACGCGCATATGCTTGTTCTCGAAGACCGCGCCCTCATCGAGGATACCGTGCGCGAGGTGGCCGAGTCGGGCTACAATATTGAATACTGCCTCCAGCGTGTCGCCCAGCGCTACATCGAGGCCTTTACGCACATCGACGACGCCTATATCAAAGAGCGTGTAACGGACATCCGCGATGTGACGCAAAGGCTGCTCAAGAATCTTCTCGGCAAGAAGGATCCGGACCTCAGCCACATGAGCGAGGACAGCATCCTCGCGGCGCGCGACGTGACCCCGTCCGATGCCGCCAATCTCGGGGCTAACCGTGTGCGCGGCATAGTCACCGATCTTGGCAGTCGCACGAGCCATACCGTCATCATGGCGCGTTCGCTGAACGTTCCCTGCGTTGTCGGCCTGCATGACCTCTCCTCCGAACTGCACCCCGCAGACACTGTTCTCGTCGATGGCTTCGACGGGATCGTCATCGTCAACCCTTCGGAAGACACCCTCTTCCGCTACGGTGAGATCAAGTCCGCCCGTCAGGCGATCGAGAAGCGTTTCAATGCCGCGAAGACGCTTCCCGCCGTCACGCGTGACGAGCGTCCGCTGAGCATCCTCTTGAACATCGAAGGCAACGAGCCCGACTCTGTTTTCGACGAGAGCGGGGCCGACGGTGTCGGGCTCTTCCGCACGGAGTGGCTCTTTCTGCGGATGGACGGCTACCCGTCCGAAGAGGAGCAGTTCGAGGCTTACAAGGCTGTCGTCGAGCGCTTCAACCCGCGCCCGGTAACCATCCGCACACTCGATCTCGGCGGCGACAAAAATCCGCACGGGAGCATGGCCGATTACCGCGAGGCCAATCCGTTCATGGGGCTTCGTGCGATACGTTTTTGCCTTGAGCACCCGGATGTGTTCAAGCACCAGCTGCGTGCCATCCTGCGGGCAAGTGCTTTCGGTAAAGTCAAGGTGCTCTATCCTATGATCTCCAGCTGCGAAGAAGTTGTTGCCGCCAACGAACTGCTGGAGGAGTGCAAAGCGGAGTTGAAGGGGGAGGGCCGTGCTTTCGACGCGAAGATTCAGCGCGGAGCAATGATCGAAATCCCGAGCGCCGCCGTGATCACGGATCTCCTCGCCGAGCACAGCGACTTTTTCAGCGTCGGGACGAACGATCTCATCCAGTATTTGCTTGCCGTCGACCGCGTGAACGACCGCATTGCCCATCTATACGAGCCGAATCATCCGGCGGTCATGCGGGCACTCGACTTCATTTTCGAGGCCGGGCGCACAAGGAACATTCCGGTCAGCGTGTGCGGTGAGATGGCGGGTGATCCGCTCTACGCCGGTCTGCTCTTCGGGCTGGGGGCTTCGGAGTTGAGCCTCACATGGAATGTTCTGCCCGAGATTAAATTCCTCTTGCGCCGGATGAAATTGTCCGACGCCGAGGAGTTGGCCCGCAAGGTTGTCGCCGCGCGCGAACCCAAGAATATTGAGAATTTGCTGCGGGAGTTTCACGACGACGTCATGGGCCTCGATTTTCCGCATTTCCAGCAACCGTGAGCCGTTTGCCCGGCCATAAGGCCTCCCGTCGGGCAAGCCGGCGGCTCAAAAGACGAAGTAGGGGATGACGAAAAAGAAGACGAGGAACGCGACGACCGCGATCACTCCCATGAGGATGCAGCCCATCTGAATCGAGCGGGCGTTTTGGCGGCCGGCGGCGCGGGCGCGCTCCGCGCTGCCGAGTTCATTTACAAGCGGACCGGCACCCGCTACGGCGGCGGATTCTTGGCCGGAAGCGCTGTCTTCACCAGCCGAAGCCGCCTCCGGGGCGGGCCGGACCACATCTTCCCGCGGCGGAGCGTCCGTGCCCGCTTTTTTCGCTTTGTCCGCCTCAAGTTCCGCGATCCTTGCGTCAAGCCAAGCGAGGTGACCGGCGATCAAAGAGCGTTGGGAACGCAATGCCTCCAAATCGTCGCGGGACGGGCGGCGCGCTTGCGGAGGCGAAGATGTGTCGTCGGCCATGGCGGAAAGAGCAGGTTTGCGGGATAGTTTTGCTAAGCGTTCGCCGTCCCGCAGGCAAAAAAAATCCGCCGAAAGACCGGCGGATTCAGGAAAAATTGAAGATTAGGGCCTATGCGGATGCGCGCACATGCACCCGACGGTGGGCCGCATCCCATTTCACGTGCCCGTCCGCGAGCGCGAAGAGAGTGTGGTCGCGTCCCATGCCGACATTGTTGCCCGCGTGAAACCGCGTGCCCCGTTGCCGGATCAGGATCGTCCCGGTGAGAACTTCCTGACCGTCGTAGCGCTTCACTCCAAGCCGCTTGGCGTGGCTGTCGCGCCCGTTTTTGCTCGTGCCTTGTCCTTTCTTATGGGCCATTTTGCTTTCCTCCGTTGATAAAGATTATGATTGGATGGAGTCGATCTTGATCACCGACAGCTCCTGCCGGTGGCCTTGCTTGAGCCGGTAACCCTTGCGGCGCTTCTTCTTGAGCACGGTGATCTTTTTCCCCCGCTTGTTCTCGAGGATGGTGGCGGAAACGCTGGCACCTTCGACCGTCGGGGAACCGATTGTCATGCTTTCACCTTCGCCCACCGCAAGGACTGTGTCGATCGACACGGTGTCGCCCGCGCTGGTGTCTTTGAACCGGTTGACGAAGAGGACATCGCCCTCTGTCACCGTAAACTGTCTTCCTTGTGTCTTGATGACCGCTTTCATGGCAAAAACCAACCAACAAAGGGACTGGCGACGCGGTGTGCAAGCACGTTTTCCGGGATTCGGCGAATCGTATCTTCCACCTCTGGGACGGAATTGCTTGCGCTCCTTCAGTCCTTCCGAAAACTCCGTCGTTTTCTCACCCGTGCCCGGGTGGCGGAATTGGCAGACGCGACGGACTCAAAATCCGTTTCCCGCGAGGGAGTGTGGGTTCGACCCCCACCCCGGGTACCATGCTTGCGAAGGCTGCGGCGATTTCCCGTGCAACCAGCGCCGCGCCGCGCTCAGCTTCTCGCCCTTCGCCAACTCCGCAGAGCGTTTCACCGTTTAATCGCACTGCGCATGCTGCTGCATCAGCCCCATGACAACGTCGTGCGGGAAGAAAATACGGGTTTCATTATGTGGCGAGGGCGGCGCGGATCTCGGCGCGTTCGGCGGCAAAAGACTTTTCGGAGGGCTTTTTACCGGCGCGGGCATACCAGTAGCCGGCATTGGCGTTGTCGCCTTCCTCCCGATGTAGATTGGCGTGTATCCATGCGGCCGGAGCGTCGTCGCGGGACTGCACGAGCCGGTGCGCAGCGCCCCATTCGCCTTGGTCCGCAAGTTCGAGCGCCTTGAGGAGATCGGATGTATTCATGGTAAAGCACCGAAGCACATCTCCGGTGATTGATCAAACATCCGTTGGAACACCCGGCCGGTTGCCGCCGCCGTTATTTCTTTTTCGCCGCCTTTTTCGCCGCCTTTTTCACGGCTTTTTTGGCAGCGGCTTTCTTGGCGGCTTTCTTCGCGGCTTTCTTGGCAGCGGCTTTCTTGGCGGCTTTCTTAGGTTCCTCCGCGATTTCATCCGGCTT